>CALXJN010000140.1 GCA_944388635.1 uncultured Clostridia bacterium | reverse complement strand
TTGGACGTTAGCGGAAGCAAAGCTTCCGACGTCCACATGTGCGTTTTGCTTCGCAAATACGCACAGCCCAAGGAAAATTAACCTTGTTGTATAGAAAAAATCTGACGATTTTTCCTATACAATAAAGAAATAAGTTGCCATTTGGGACGTTTTTAAATCGCAAATGGCAACTTATATTTACAATAACTTTTTAATATATGGTATCTTTTTCAATATGAAAGTAATTATTGTTCCTACACAGATGATACAAATTATAGCAATTATGCAGGCTGGCAACGTACTTATTACCGGTGATAAAGGTTGTACAATTTTATCTAGCATTATCTTTCGTAGCATGTTTTCTTCTAAATATATTCCAAAGCTACATCCACCAATAATTAATATTATTTTATTTAATATCTTAGGTAATTTTTTATTATTAAAAATAGCTTTTATTAGAATAAACACATATGCTGCAATTACTACACTTCCATAACCTATATATGTTTCTTCATTTTGATTATCTAGTTGTGGATTTCTTAATGTCGTTAATATTCCTGCAAGAACGATTATTATGCATACAATTATTGTTCCTAATACCTTCATGTTCTTATCTATACTTCTTATATCTAATACATGTTCAAGGTAGTATCCTACTATTGGGCATAATATATTTATTTCTAATAAATTCATTGCTAAATTATCCGATAAATTTATATGTGCAATTTGTTCAAGTACAGGTAAAACTAACTTATATACTCCATATACTGCGAATAGGTAATAGTATGTTTCTTTTTTCATATTTTTTACTAAGTTTCTTAATATAGGTAGCATTATTAAAAAGGCTAAATACGCATATAAAAACCAGTATGTATATAATATTGGATTTTGATAAATTGTTGATAAAAATATTCCTATCATTTCTTTATAAAAAATTACAGTTATATCATTCACTGCATATAATACTATGCAAGCTGACACTACTATAATTACAATTAAGAACCTTAATACTCTTTTTTTATATAATGTCTTTATGCTTTCTTCTTTTCCTAAGAGCATAGCTCCTGAAATCATAAAGAAGATTGGAACTGCTGCTTTACACAAGATTGATATTGTTAGATATATTATATATGGCAAAGTCTCTGCTGTTTCTTTATATAAGTCAAATCCATATTCTTCTGTATGATTAAATATTACAAAAAATATTGCAATACATCTTAGTACTTCTATGTATATCTTCTTTCCTTTTGTTGCTACATTGTTTTCTACAACTTTTAAACTTTTTTTCCCTGTATTTTCCATTTTTTACTCCATATGATAGTGTTTTTATGTTTCATTATTGTTCTTTTTTATATCTTCTAATAATTCTTCGAAAAATTTATGTATGTTCATCGAAGGATTGTCATAATAATAAAATTTTCTTTTTCCCTTTGCAATAATCTTTTTGTCTCTTTCTATCTTACTATTCATAATTTCGTTGGCATTTTTTATCGCATATTCTACATCTTTTAATTTTATCTGATTCAATATCTTTTTTATAATTGTTTCATTCTTTATATTGTCAGTACTTTTTAGTCCAAATTCTTTTCTTATCTCATCTTGATATCCATCATTATTAATTATACTACATGAAAATTTCTTTTTATGTAGCAATAACCACAAATCAAAATTAAGATTAGTATAGATAGATTCTACACTGTTTGTTTTTACTTTTTTCTCAAATTCCTTTTGATTATTGTCATGGTCAAACACAGCAATCTTAGGGATATTTGTAGACATTTTACCTAAAACTTCTAGTTTATTTACTTTTCTAAAAGTTATAGTAGCATTATTGAAATTTTCTTTTATTATTCTTGAAAAATGTTCAAAATACATTTCTTCTTGTTGTCCATCATAATAACATACATAATTTCTTATAAATTTAGAAGGCATTTAGTTTTCCCCCTTTTTTATAATTGCACTTTCAAAATCGATAAAAGGAAGAGCTCCGAATTCTCCTTCAAAATATTTTTTCATATAGTTGTTTTCATTCTTTACATCAAAATCAGATAATTTATATACATTACTCATATAATTATCTCTATCTTTTTCTATAAACAATATTTGATCTCTTCTAAAAAATCTTTTTTGTAAATATAAAGGATTATGTGTATTAAATATCAATTGTGCATTATTTTTATTTATATCTTTATTATTAAATAAATCAATTATCCCTCCTATGAGTTCTGGATGTATAGAACTATCTAGTTCATCAATTATAAAAATTCCACCTCTATTGAAAGATTCAATAAATTTCATCCAAAAGTCAATTAATTTTGTAGTTCCTTTTGACTCAATATCTTTAGCATTTATTATCATTCCTGTATTTATTCCTTTTAACTCATATATTGATTTTAGCACAAATTTTCCTTCATTTTCATCTTTTATATATACTATCTTTTGTGGTCCAAAATCAGCAAGTTCAACTAGTTTGTCTAATGATTCATTTCTAAATAAAAAATTTCCATCGTCTGCATTATTTATCTTTATATTTATCTTTTTCATATCAAAGCTTACGATTGTAATTAACTTCTTTTGAAACCAATTTAAAACATCATCTGCAATCTTTGAATTAATGATTGTTTTAAATGAGCTTGTTAAAAAAAGTGTTTCTTTATCCAAATTTTCATTGATACTTTTTTGTATATTTGCTAATTCTGATAAATATTCTTCATCTTTTCCATATAGTTCTAATATTTCTTTACTATTGTTTAAAGATACTTCATTTTCATCTCTTTTAAATAAATTTAATTTATTTTCTTTTACTGATGTACCAACATCGCTATAAGTTATGATATTTAATTCTTCATTAATTATTTTTCTTTCTCTACCAACCATTGGATTCATTACAATTAATTTTAATACATAATTGTATATATTTAAATCGGTCTTAAAAGTAATTTCAAATTCAATCGGTTCTTTCATTTTTTGAGCATTATGAATAAAAGTTGCAATTTCTAGCTTATTTATATCTTCGTTATTAATTTGTTTTTTTATTGTGCCATTTATTACGATTTCACGTAGTGTATCGATTGCTGCAATCATTGTTGTCTTTCCACTAGCATTTGCACCATATATTACCATTGCTGGTAGCACATTCTTTTTTAATCTTCCACTTTTTATATTGATTAATCTATCTTGATATTCTCTTTTGCTATTATCTGCAAACATATTAAGTTCAGTGGTATTATAGAAAGATTTAAAATTTTTCATTTTAAAATTTAATAACATATATTCCTCCCCATTTATAATATATATGTTTCAATATAATTATACCATAGTTTAATATATTTTCAATATATTTTCGCTAAAAAATCGCAATTACATATTTATTTTGACTAAAATATATTAAATCTATATGAGACTTTTCCTAAATAGATTATTTATATGATTTATTCCATTTATATTATAAAATCCGTACTTTGTCAATGCAAAATACGGATTTATGTAATATATTCTTTCTAGAATTGGAAATATATAAATGAGCTTTCGTCAAAGGCTGGTCCCCATACGCCAAATACTAATACTACAAGTATTGCAACTATATAGAATGCCCACCTAAACCATCTCTCTTGTTTATATACCCATTCTCTTACACTGTGTCCTTTCCATTTTATGAAATCTGCAATAAGTAGAATAATTATTGACAAAATCATAAATTGGAATTCTTTTCTTCCAAGTCCAAGTTCAAATAAACTTCCGTCAAATAATATCCATGGATTATATGTTGTAAATATACTCTTTACCATTTTTAAAGCTGCTGTTGCACTGCTTGCTCTAAAGAATATCCATGTAAAATCAATAAGTATAAATGTTGTAATAATTTTATATATCTTATGGCTTGCTGTCTCTCTATTTACGTGTAATTTCTTAACTAGCCAATCTCTTACTCCTTTTAATCTATCTCCAATTATTTGGAAAGCTCCATTTAATCCTCCCCAAATAACATAAGACCATTGAGCACCATGCCATAAACCACTTACTAAAAATACTATCATTATATTTATGTATTTTCTTAATTTACCTTTTCTGTTTCCTCCAAGAGGTATGTATAAATAATCTCTAAACCATGATGAAAGTGATATATGCCATCTTCTCCAAAACTCTGCAACTGACATTGAGAAATATGGGCAATTAAAGTTTTCCATTAATTCAAAGCCCATTACCTTTGCTGCACCTATTGCTATCATTGAATATCCTGAGAAATCACAATATATTTGGAATGCAAATAAGATTGCACCAACTACTATGTACATTCCTCCATATTCTGGGAAATTATTGAATATTGTATCAACCACAACTACTACTCTATCAGCTATAACTATCTTTTGGAATCCACCCCAAATCATAAGTAGTAATCCATCTTTTACTCTTTGGCTGTCAAAATCATGTCTTTCATTTATTTGTGTTAATATACTTTTTGCTCTACCAATTGGTCCTGCAAGAAGTTGTGGGAAGAATGATACAAATAATGCATATTTAAGGAAATTCTTTTCTACTGCTACATTTCCTCTGTATACATCTATTGTATATCCTAGTGCTTGGAATATATAGAAAGATATTCCAACTGGTAATACTATATCAAATGAAGGATTTAATATTTGTATATTTAAAGCACTCAAAACTCTATTTATATTCTCTATTGCAAAATCGAAATACTTAAATACAAATAATATTCCTAAATTTATCACTACACTTAGTGCTACATATATTTTCTTTTGTCTTGTCCTTTTCTTTTCATCTGTAATTTTATTGTTTGCTCTATCAATGAGCCTTCCACTTACATAAGTAATAACCGTCGATGCAAGTAATATTAATGCATATTTTGCATTCCAGCACATGTAAAAATAGTAACTTGATGCAAGTAACCACAAATATCTAAACTTATGTGGTATTAAGAAATATATTAAAGTTACTATTGGAAAAAATATCAAAAAGTTGTATGAATTAAATAACATTTCTTGTTCCCCTTTCTTCTAAAACCATACTGTGTCTATTTCTTCGCCTGTCCTATTATCCCA
>CALXJN010000139.1 GCA_944388635.1 uncultured Clostridia bacterium | reverse complement strand
CTGCCGCTGTTTATGTAGAGGCCTGTGCCGCCTATCAAGTCGTAGACGTTGACATCCGCTGCCAGGTCAGCGGAGATGGAACAGTCTTCGGGCGAAACGAGGCTTATCTTCACGCCGCTTATGTCGGAATGCAGCAGATATATGCTGCCGCCGGCAATGGTCATGCCGCGAAATCCGTTCAGGCTGCCAGACGAACCGAGAAAGTCTCCGTCAACGGAAAAACAGAAGGCGCCATCGCTGCTGCACAGGTAAACTGCCTCATTGTAAACGTCAATTTCCCACGGCTCATCGACGACGCTTGAGCTGAAAAGAGGCCCGGAAAAGCCGTTTTCGTCCACTCTCTCGACGCACCAGCCAGCAGAGCGCTCCGATGTTTTATTCCCGTCTTCATCATATGTACGTTCATACAGGTATTCGAGCAGCCATATAGTGCCACTGTCGTCCACCGCCGAATCCATAATGCTGTGGTAATAGCCGTCATCCCAGGCACAGCGTTTCTGATCAATTATATTGCCGTCATAGTCCAGAGCATAGATGTAATAGTTGTTCGGGGCCTCTGTGACCTCCGTGCCGAAGAGGTAGATGTTTGACTTCGCCGCCTCGGCGTTTGAGATGATGAAGTTCTCCTTCGGCAGAGCTATCGCGGTCTTGACGTATCTGTAGGACGCGGAATCGGCAGCTTCAGCCGCACTGTCTGTTTTGCCAGGCAGCGTACCGGCACTTCCGCACGATGAGAGGCATAGTATCGCAGCACAAAGCAGAGATAACCATGTTATGCGCTTAATATACATGGCATCCAAAAACCTTTCTATAATTATTAATCTGGGCATATTTACCAGTGTAGCAGGCAATTATATGCCTGCTACACTGGTAACAATAATTTATATTATATATAATTAGGCACAAAAGGAAGAAGATAGCTTATTGTAGTTTGATATTTAATGTATGCCATATGTTTCCATGTGTTAGTGCCTACAACTCCATCTGAAGTCAATCCGTCACCAGAGTATTTAAACTGATACGCACGGATTTGTGTATCTGTATTTTGGCCCCATACTCCGTCAACGCTGGATATGTCTGTAAACTCTCCATCAGCAAATAGATAGGCTTGAACCATATATACTTGTTTTCCGGTGGACTTATAGTTGGCACCTACCCAATACGATTGATTGGAATAATAGCTGTAATACCAATTTTCTGTAGAGTCACTTGCTCCCGCAGGTTTGCCACGGGTCCCGTGCATTCCAACAGAATACTCTGTGCAAACCGCAAAGGCATTAATCGACAATACTGCAATCGTCATTGCAACAATAAGAAGCATAGATATTAACCTTTTTTTCATTGCATTCACCTTCCTATCCTTAATACTTTACTTTTTTCAAATGTCTTAAAGAAGTGCAATCATACGCATCATCCTCTCAATACCAAAAGTAAAATATAATTAACAATACCTGCCGAATTTCGCAAAGCCACTGCTCTGAAGTTAATATTTTGCTTCACTCGCCATTTTCAAGCATACTATACACTCTTGCCATCCTCATATGTAATAATAACTGTATAATCGGCAAATTAGGCTGTAAAATCTATAATAGTGCTGACAATAGTTGACTCCCCTTAACCTGAACAGGTTAAGGGGAGTCATTCTTCTCCAAGCAACCATGACGTTGCTACTCCGAGCACTTTTGCAAAAATAACTACTTCGTAATCCGTGACGAATCTGGTCCCAATCTCCACCCGACTAATTGAGTCCCGTTCCAAAGTAACTCCTTCAATTTGCATTCGTGCAGCCAGTTCTTGCTGTGTCATTCTTTGTCGTGTTCGTGCTTCGTGTATCCTATCTCCGCAAATGTTTTTCTTGCCCTTATAGTCATATATTTTCAACATCCAGCCTCCCTACAAGCTAATGTTCAGCAATTTTCTTGACATTAACATATAGTTGCACGATAATTGTGTTAATAATCAGAATCTTTGCATGAACTATGCCAGATGTCGAAAGTCCATTATAAAGTCTGAGATTTGACAAAACTGGAGAGATAATATATGGTAAAGAAAAAACGACCTGGAGCGTGTTTTCCCATGAGGTTGATGATCTGCGATGACAACGCCGCGTTTGCCAGAGAGCTTCGGCGCAGGATCGAGGACATCTGCGCATATGAGGACTGGCCTCTTGACTGCCTTATATTTGATAAGCCGCAGGATGTCCTGAATGCCGACCTCTCCGGTGTAAAGGCAGCCTTTCTTGACATTGAGATGCCCGGCGGCAACGGCATAGAACTGGCAAGACTGCTGCGGATAAAGTATCCCGAAATGATACTTGTCTTTGTCACCGCCTATATCGAATATGCTCCCTCGGGATACAAAGTCGAAGCCTTTCGCTATCTGCTCAAATCCAGGGTCGACGAAGAACTCGGAGAGATCCTTGAAGGCATACGGGAGAGGCTTTACAGCAGCGGCGACGTCGTCAGCCTCAGGACGCGCGACGGCGACTGTGTGCTTCCCCTGAAAGACGTGTTGTATTTTGAGGGGACCGCGCAGCGCATGGTGCTCGCACACGTGATGGGCCATGAGGGGCCGGTGACTTGTCAGGGCAAATTATCCGCTCTTGAGGAGTCGCTCTCAGGCAAGGGCTTTCTCAGGATACAGAAGAGCTTTCTTGTAAACATGACCCATCTGCGCCGTATCAGCGGCTACCGGGCCTTCATATCAAACGGGAAAGAACTAAAGGTCTCGGAGCTGAATTACTCCAAAATACGCGAGCAGTACCTGCTCTGGAAAGGGAGCGGGCTATGAGCGCAGGATTGTCAGCATTTCTCAACATCCTCGTCATTGCCCTCGAGCAGCTCATGGTCTACATCCTGTCCGAAGGGATGTTCAAGCGCCGGTTTAGGGTCTCAGTCACGCTCTGCCTGTTTATACTCTCCGCACTGCCTGTCTGGTTTGTGTACAGTCTCTTGTCTGAGCATCTGTATCTGCGCGTCGTGCTAGGATGTGCTCTCATGTCCGCAATGGTGCTGCTTGGCTTCTGTACTAACGCGGTCAAGGCGGTCTTCACGGGGGCATTCATAAGCGCCTTTTTGCAGCTTACGGACACCGCATTGGTCTCCGTAGTCT
>CALXJN010000138.1 GCA_944388635.1 uncultured Clostridia bacterium | reverse complement strand
ATTTAATTTTATTTAAATATGACTCTTGTAGTATTTTTAGTGCTTCTAAATTATCTCCTTCTATGTAAATGTTATTAGTATTGTCAAAATCAACTGATTTTTCTCTTATTGGTCTTAATGTTTTAGTAGTAGGAGTATTTGCATTTACGATAGCCTCTCTTTTTCCAGACCATGTTAATTGATATTTTTCTTTTCTATCATCTACTATATCATTTGATAGTTCCTGTTTTAATACTTCAAAATCAATAGATTTTCCTTTTCCACTTTCAACTATACAATTAGGAAATAGTTGTCCTATTTTCTCAATATTTAAACTAACCAAGTTTTTTGTTTTCATATTTAATTTTTCCATATTGTTTCTCCTTTTTTAAACAATTCGCATTGCTTATTCTTTAAATATATACAATTATCGCATTTTTTATTTTCAATTAACCAATTATGCATACTTTCTAAATTTATTTTATAATTTTCATAATCTAAAGCATATTCTATATTCAAATAGTCTATTACTATCATTCTATATAATAAAATATATTTCCAATAATAAAATTTTCTTTCTACATTTGAAAACAAATCTTCTTTTTTTACCATGTGAGATAATCTATTTCTTTCATTGAGACTTTTACTCAAAAACTTATTTTCTTTATAAAATACTTTGCATTCATTTTTTTTATTGATAAATTTATTTCCTAGTATTTTTTCTTCATAGAAAATTAAATTACAATTTTCTAATTCAAATAGCTCTTTTATTCTTTCTCTAAAAGATTGTTTTTTAGCATCTTTTAAAATATTTGTTATATCTTCTTTGTAGTTTGAATCTTCTAATAAATTTATTATATTATCAATATATTTAGCTTTTTCTTCACTTCCTTTATCTTTAAATAATTTTTGTGAAAATCCATCTATTGATTGAAGTACATTACAAAGTTTCATATCTGAATATTTATTGTCTTTCATTTGAGCATACATAATACCAAGAAAAGATTCTAAATGTTCTTCTTTAAATGAATCCCATTTACTTATTAGACTTTCCAAATTTTTTAACTTACTTATATCTATAAGTTTGTTTAAATTAAGCAAAAATTCTTTTGAAGTGTAATATAGATATACCATTTTAAAATATTCATTTATAATGATATTCTCTGTTTCATATTGAATAAATTTTATATTTGGAACAAATCCATAAAAGATCCATAATAGCTCTATAAAACTATAAAATGTGTCTTTTATTTCCGATTTTTTTACATGTTCTTGAAATCTAATTTCAAAAATGTTTTTTTTAAATACAATATCATTATTCTTAAATTTAGAGGAAAAATTCCAATTTAATATTCTAGCAATACTAAAATCAAGATTAACTATTTTAGAATCTCCAAAACAAATGGTTACAGATTTTATATTTATTATATCATCAACAACATATTCTTTTCCAATATAAATAAATTGAGATATTACAGAAATATATCTGTTAGTATTGTCATCATCATATTCTATTTTAAATATATAATTTTTTAATGAAATTTTTGTATTGTCATCTAGCTTTAAATACATATTTCCATTTAGTTGATTTAAAATTGTTTCAATTATTTCAATTTGCATTGGATTTTTAATTATTATATTAATTTTATTCTCATTTTTTTTAACATTTATATCTATAAAATAGTTTTCTGTTAATACATTTCCTACTATATCTTCAATAATTGCTCTACTCATTCAAATTGTCTAACTCCTTCTTTAATTCTGTAATTTTTTTGTTTATTTCAACTTTGATATTAAATTGTTTTTCTTTCTGCATCCTACTATATAATTTCTCTATTTGTTTTTTTATTTCCACTATTTTATTTTTCTTTTCTAATTGCATTTCTATGTTTTTATCATTTTCATTAAGATTTGCCACTTGTTTTATAATATATTCATATATATTTTTTAAATTGTAACCTAATAAATTTATTTTTATATCCTCGTTCCAGTTTTTTAATATTATATCTTCTTTAAACTTTATAGCATATCTAAATTCATTATTATATTTTAGGATAAATAAAATTTGATATGGAATTTCTTTTGTTATAGTTCTTATTAAATTTTTTGCATCATATTTTTCTTTTAATATCAATTCAAATACTTCTATTTCTTCAACATCTACTGTTTTTGAAATGTTAATAGTATTTTCATCAATTTTATATTTCCATGTTATCTTTTCCAATTTGTCTATAAATTCTTGTTTCAAAGTATTAGATATATTTACTTTTTCATAAAATGTTTTTTTTGGTATAAATTTATCTACTCTACAACTACTAGGTAATTCTAACATTATATAATCACTACAAATGCTATCAATTCAAAATCTTCTAATCCTTTTATATCATTTTGTAGCATTGTAGTTCCTCCTCTCCTAAATAAGCTTTCTATATCTGTTTCTTCTTTAACACTTATTATAGATTCAATACTCTTATTTAATAATTCCGAATATTTCGACATATTTGAACCATCATTAGTATCATCGTTAAATTTATTATAAGCTTCTTTTAGAGGCTCTTTTTTATCTTTAGATATATACCTTAATAAATCTAAAGTATTTTTTACACTTAAATGATTTGATAATACTTGTCCATCTTCCCTTATATATACAATATAAAAAGGGTGTAATTGATTAGAACTTTCTATTTTTACACTTGAATTTATATTTTTTAAAACAAAT
>CALXJN010000137.1 GCA_944388635.1 uncultured Clostridia bacterium | reverse complement strand
TACACTATCCATATTCTTTGCCCTATTTCGTATTTTGTTTCTATTTTCATTTTATCAGTCCTTTCTTTTACATTTCTTCGTCTATTAACTCATGTAAAGAAAGGCATTCATTTTCTAAATCTTGTATAGTCTCTTTTAATTGCCATATCTTGTTATTTTTATTTTTTAGTTCTTCTTCTAGCTCTGCTATTCTTTTGTTTTTCTCGTCTATTTGTTTTTGCATTGCTGCAAGCACGTTGTCATCTTCTCTTCCTTGCATTTTGTATTTTCTGTTTAGCGAACAATATATACTTCCATAATCTGCTCCAGAAATACATCTTTGATTATTTAAACATTTGTAGCACTCTTCTCTTGCTTCACTCATAAGCTAGTCCTCCTTCAACAGTTCTGGGTTATCATATATGTTGCCTATTACTTTTATGTCTAATCTATACCAACCTTTAAGGTCTTCAAAAATCATAAAATCTTCTTTGTCTTTTTTATTGTTTTCCAGATTTATTAGTCTCCACATACCTAATACTTCATTGTATTGTACTAGATATTCTCCACTAAATGCAGGGTTTGTGTATGTATATGCATCTATAAGTAGTATATCTCCCTCGTATATTTCTTTTTCGTTATCGTCTTTTAGTCCTGTGTATTGTCCTACTGTTTCTTCCAAAACACTCCAACCGTTTTTATCTTTTTTTATCGTAATTGCTTTGCCTTTTCCCCATTTTTCTTGTACTAAATTTCCATATCTCCATTCATTGTTGTAATCTTTTCCTCTAAATTCTACCTCTCTCATTTTTCTACCTCCAACACCTCAAGTACATAATACTACTTTCCGCTCCCTTCCTCCCCATTCTTCTTTGCCTTTCTATTTTCATAACATTCCTTTCCACATTGGAGTATAAAATATACATTCTTTGTTATTTACATTATGAGCTGCTAAAGTATCTACTTGCATCACTTTAGCTCTTGCTCCAATTAAACTCAATTGGACATATGTCATATACACACTCCTAAAATCTAAATCTTGTGCAATAATTTTTACTTTCTTTTGATAATTTATATTATTATCTTTTAAATTTTTTAAATATGCTAAAATTAATCCTCCTCCCCCACAAGCTGGTTCATTTAAAGTGATAATATTATCTGTTTGTCTTATTTTTTCTATATCATCAATACTTAATTTAGCTATTAATTCTGATAAATTATATGGAGTAAAAAATTGTCCTGTTCTCTTATTTCCCATTTCGCATTTCATATATATATAACCTAAATAGTCAAATATTTTTTCATTATATAAATTACTTAATATAGCTAGTATTTTAATAAAATCACAAAACTCTTCTTTTGTATATTTTGATGCAATTGTTTTGTATTCACTTTCTCTTTTTTCCCAAATCTTATTATGTATAATTTCTGTGCTGTTACTTAACGATATTGCAACCATTTTTACAAAATCATCAAATATGAGTGTTGGTGAATATTTTCCAGACATATTTATTATTATTCTTATTATTTCTTCCATTTTTTCTCCTATCTTCAATTCTTTTTTTCTTAAGCCATTCGTACTCGTATCCTAAAGAATATTCTTCTACTTTTCGACTATCCCATAGGCTTTGATTCTTTTCTAGATATACTATAATATCTTCAAAATTAATACACCTCATTTTTCGTTCTTTACATATAGCTTGAAATTTTGCTTTTAAAACTCCTTCATTTATCCAACGATATACTTTATGTCTATCTATTCCCAATATCTTTGATACTTTACATGGTGTTATATATTTATACGAATTACTTGTAGCTCCTTTTAATCCTAATCGTGTAGCTTTTATCTTTATTGCTTCTTTTCCTCTGTTTAACTTTTTTTGTATTGCATTAATTGTCGAATTTCCGCCACGCATTAATTAAATATTCTTCATCTTTTGTACTCCATTTTTTCCCTCCCATAAAGCACCTCTAATTCAAATATTTTTCATGTGATATTTTTACATCAATATCTGAAACATTAACATATATTTGTGTTGTATTAAGTGTAGCATGTCCTAGCATTTTTTGAACCTGTTCTATTGGCATCCCTTTTCTAACAGCGATTGTTGCCGCCGTTCTTCTAAATTTGTGTGGATATGCTTCAACACCAACCGTTTTCCCTAATTTTCTAACCATACACTCGATACAAGATTGTGTACAACTGGATATTTCTTCTTTTTGATTATTTAAATGCATTATCGGATGTGATATAAATAAATATTCATTATCGTCCTTTCTTTCTTTTAAATAGTTCTTTATTGCAATAATTGCTCTTGCATTTAGATAAATAGGTCTTTCTTTTTTTCCTTTTCCTAATATAACTAGACTATCTTGCCCTTTTTCAACTTGTTCTTTCTTTATGCTTATTAATTCAGTTACCCTTACTCCTGTTGATAGCAATGTTTCAAATATTGCTATATTCCTTAATCTAGTTTCTTTTTGATATTTCTTTTGTGCATATACCTTTTCATATGTTAAAACACTTCTCATCTTTTCAATTTCTA
Organism: uncultured Clostridia bacterium; assembly: GCA_944388635.1. GTDB lineage: Bacteria > Bacillota > Clostridia > TANB77 > CAG-508 > JAAWPK01. The sequence continues at coordinate 932 of CALXJN010000137.1, read as the reverse complement.
TATCTGAAAAAGCTTCCCTAACCTGTTTTTTTGCTTTTATTTTATTTATTTTTTTAACTGGATTTCTTTCAATTAACTCTTCATTAAAACACCAATCAAAAAATGAATTCAAATATCTTCTTTTATTATCAATACTTATTTCGTTATTATTTTTTTTAGATATTGCCAAATAAACTCTTATATCATCTGTTGAAATAGATTTATAACTTTTATTTATATTTTTAAAAAACATTGCTAATTCACTTAAATATGCTTTTAAGGTTCTATCAGTTAATCCTGCTAATTTTTTACATGCAATAAATTTCTTTATTACTTTACTTGTTTCATCTTCTGCTGTAGTTAAAGATTTTTCTTTATATTTTATTTCAATGTCTTTCATTTCTAATATTAAAATTTCTTTTACTTTATTCACTTCTTGAACATTTAATATATTTAATAACTTGTTTAATATATTAGATATTAATCCATCTTTTTCATTTTTCATTCTTTTTCCTTTCTATTGGTTCACTTTGTTTTCAAAATGCTGTATTATACAGCTAATGCATACATCTAATGGAACATCATATTCTTCGTCCTTGCACATTTTTTCTATGTTGTGTTTGCATATATCTTCGTCTATATCCAAATTTGCGATATATTCTGCCATAGCTTCCATTATCTTATCTTTCTTAATATTGTCATGCTCTGCTTTTACTAAATCAGATAAAGCTTTATCATACTGTTTTTTGTATTTTTCTTCTTCTGACATCTATATCACTCCTCTGATATTATTTTTCTGCAGCATTGCTTTTCTATATCCCATGCCGCACATTTTTCTTTGTAACATTCTTCAAATTGTTGTGTTTCAACAAGTACATAATATTCTGCTCTTGCTATTCCGTCATGATCTAGCAGTGGTTGTCTTATGTTCTGCTGTACTATTTTGTATCGCT
>CALXJN010000136.1 GCA_944388635.1 uncultured Clostridia bacterium | reverse complement strand
AAGATAATAGCTAAAAAAGAGGAAGCTGTAAATGAACTTGCAGAAAAAATGAAAGATGCAAAATTAATCCTTTTTGCAGATTATAGAGGGATAAATGTTGAAGATGTAACAAAATTAAGAGCAGAATTAAGAAAATCTAATTCTGAATATAAAATTGTTAAGAATAACATTTCAAAAAGAGCTCTTGAAAAATGTGCTATAGAAGGATTAGAAGAAGCAGTAGAAGGACCAACAGCTGTAATAATTGGTCATGAGGATTACTTAGAACCTGCAAAAGCAATTTATGAATATACAAAAGAACACGACTTTTATAAAATTAAAGGTGGTGTAATCGAAGGAAAAGTTATGACTGCTGAAGAGATAATTACACTTGCAAAATTACCATCAAGAGAAACACTTATTGGAATGCTTGCTGGTGGATTACTTGGAACTATTTCAAAACTTGCAGTTGCACTTGACCAAGTACGTATTCAAAAAGAAGAGAGCGCAGCTTAAAATATTTGCGTAAATTATTAAAAATATATTAGGAGGAATTTAAAAATGTCAAAAGTAGAAGAAATGTTAGAGACTATTGATAGCTTAACAGTAGTTGAATTATCAGAATTAGTTAAAGGAATTGAAGAAAAATATGGAGTATCTGCGGTAGCAGCAGCTGCACCAGCAGCCGGAGCTGCAGCAGGAGCAGCAGCTGAAGAAAAAACTTCATTTAATGTAGTTTTAAAAGAAGCTGGAGCAAACAAAATCCAAGTTATTAAAGTTGTTAGAGATGCAACAGGATTAGGATTAAAAGAAGCTAAAGAATTAGTAGACGGAGCACCAAAAACAGTTAAAGAAAACGTTGCTAAGGAAGAAGCTGAAGAATTAAAATCTAAATTTACAGAAGCTGGAGCTGTTGTTGAATTAGCATAAGCTTAAAAAATTAGATTTAGCTATATGAAGGAACTATTATAAAATGTAACTGAAATATTATTTTAAAGGCATTTTATTAATAGTTCCTTTTAGCTTGTTTTAAGTATTAAATTGTTTTAAAATTATATTGACACTTAACTTAAAATTAATGTATAATAACTATATACAAAAGAGAAACAGGAATACTAAAATTCTTGTTTTAGAAAGGAAGAAATATATGAAAATCAAAGAAAATAAACGGAATTACACTTATTGCACTCATTATAACTGTATTAATATTAGTAATACTTGCAGCTGTTACAGTGTCTTCTATGTATAAAAATAGAATAATTGAAACAGCAGAAGAAGGGGCTATCGACTATGTATATGAGCAGGAAAAGGAAAAGATAAATGATGCATTATATCAAGCTTTATTAAAAAGCTTTATAGATGAATCTATTTCATTTGATTATACAAAAATTCCTGGCAATGTAATTGATATATTAAATAATAGTGGGCAATTTGAGTGTGAATTGGTAAATGACGATGATGAAGGATATTCTGTATATAATATTAAACCAAAGGAAAAGAATTTTCATTTTGTCTTGAGAATGAGTAATACAAATGGACAATATGATTTGGAACTTGGAGAGTAAAGTGATTTTGGATAATTATTTAATAAAAAGGTAAAGTAATATATAAATTTATGTAGCGACGCGTAGCATGGAAGCAAGCTAAGAAACTGTTAAGAGCTTTGCTCGCTACAGTTTCTAGCGAGACGACCAACAAGTCGCAAATAAATTTTATATATACTTTACCTTTATTGTATTTTATTTCCTAAAATACGGAGGGGTATATGGATATATTAATTAAAAATTGTAATTTGATATCTATGGATAATAAAAGGGAAAAGTTTGAAAAAAACATGGATATTTACATATCTAATGGAAAGATAGCAAAGATTGGAAAAGATATTAAAGAAGCAAGTTGTACAAAAGTAATAGATGCAAAAAATAAAATTTGTATGCCAGGACTAATAAATACTCATGCACATTTAAGTATGAGCATTTTTAGAGAAACGCTTGACGGATATACTTTGCAAGATTGGTTAAATAAAAAAATTTGGCCAATGGAAGATAAACTAACAAGAGAAGATATATATTATGCCTCACTTTTATCATGTATTGAAATGATAAAAACAGGGACAACTCTTGCAAATGACCAATATTTTATGACAGAGGATACGATAAAAGCAGCAATTGATACAGGAATGAGAATGCAAGTTACAAGAACTGTAAACGATGTTGGGAATGCAGGAAATCAAAGATTAGAGGAATTAGAAAAGCTAATACTTGAATATAATGGGAAATATGAGAATATTACATTAAATATTGGAATACATGGATTATATACAACAGGAAAAGAAACATTGGAAAAGTTAATAAATCTTGCTGAAAAATACTCTTTACCTGTTCATATGCATTTTTGTGAGAATATGCAAGAAGCAATAGATATAAAAAATGCATATAATGTACAAAGCCCAGTGGATGTCCTAAAAAAATATTTTACAAAGACTCACAATATATTAGCACATGTAGTTAAGGTAAGTGAAGAGGAAATTGTAGAAATGGCTAAATTAGATATAAGTGTTGCACATTGCCCTATAAGTAATTTAAGGCTTGGCTGTGGAGTGGCCAAAGTTCAAAAAATGCTTGACTATGGGATAAATGTAGCACTTGGAACTGACGGACAGGGAAGTGGCTCTAATTTAGATATGTTCGATACTATGAAGTTTGCAGGGCTTTTGCAAAAAGGTGTATTTGAAAATTCAGCTAATATGGAAAGCTATGAAGTATTAAAAATGGCAACAATAAATGGAGCAAAAGCTTTAGAATTAGAAAAAGAATTAGGAAGTATTGAAGAAGGAAAAGTAGCAGATATAATTATATTAGATTTAAATAAAGAGACATGTCAGCCAATGGGAAATGTATTTTCAGATATTATATATAATGGCAAAGGAAGTAATGTAGAAACGACAATTATAAACGGAAAAATTTTAATGGAAAATAGAAAGATAAGTAATATAAACGAAGAAGAGATATTCCAAAAATGTAAAGAAATTATAGAAAGAATAAAATAAGATTTAATTTTTAAATAATTGCGCTTTTGGCTAGGAAGATGAGAAAGAAATACCGGAGGCGTGCTTGTTGCACGTCGATGCTGAGGCTGTTAAGGCTATGCATGTTACAGCCTCAGTACGCAAAGCCGGATTTTCTTTTGAAGTCTGACAACGCCAAAACACAATTATTTAAAAATTTGACAAATAAGGAAAAAAAGTGTATAATATAGATTACGTGATGAAAAATTGAGGTGATTTATGAAGAAACCGGCGAGGATGAAGGGTTTTCCCTCGTTGTAGTTCCCAAGGACATAGAGGCATGCGGCTTTCACATCCTCGTAGCCCCGTTTTTCGGCGATGTACTGATCTTCTGTCCAGGTGCCGTTGCCGGGCCTCGAGCAG
>CALXJN010000135.1 GCA_944388635.1 uncultured Clostridia bacterium | reverse complement strand
CTTGTTCCAATTCCTGCACCTTTTATTTGTTCTCTTAATTCTTCATCTTCAATTAATTTTCCTGCATTTTCCATTGCTAAAATCATTGAGCCTGAATTATATCTGCTAGGTGGAGAAGTTTCAGATGCTTTTGTTTCAAAATTTTTAACTGTTATTTCTTGTCCTTTTTTTAAAGCTGCTAAAATATCTAAGTTGTTTTCTTCCTCTTCATCTTTTTTACCTTTTAAAATTTCTAAATAACCTTTTTTTAAGCATACTTTTCCACTTGTTCCAAATTCTTCATTATCTATATTTACTGTTACTGATACTTTACTAAATTCTGCTGGTGGATAGAATATTGCTAAAAATCTTTTTACAATTATTTTATATACTTGTTTTTGTAAATCTTTTAGCTTTTCATAGTTTTCATATCCCTCTCCTGTTGGAATTATTGCATAATGGTCTGTGATTTTACTATCATTTACATATTTTGATTTTACAATATTTGTCGAATATTTTTCTTCTGCCATTTGCTTTATGTATCCTTGTACTTCCTCATCTTTAAATCCTTTTGCTATTCCATTTAAATTTTTAGTTATGACCTTTGCAACTGCTGTTGAAAGTACTCTTGCATCTGTTCTTGGATATGTTACAAGCTTTTTCTCATATAATTCTTGTATTATTGCTAATGTTTCGTCTGGCTTTATTTTAAACCTTTTTGTACATTCATTTTGTATTTCTGCTAAATTAAACAAAAGTGGTGGATTTTCTTTTGATTTGCTTTTCTTTATTTCTGCGACTTTTGCTATTTTCCCTTCTAGTGATTTTATGAATTCTTTTGCCTCTTCTTCTTTCTTAAAGCCACTTTCATTATATAATTTTGGGGAATTAAACATAACTGATTTTTCATTTACTTTCCATTCTGCCTTAAAAGTTTTTTCTTCTCCGAATTCTCCAATTATTTTATAGTATGGAGTTTTTATGAAATTTCGTATTTCCCTTTCTCTTGATACAACCATTCCAAGTACACATGTCATAACTCTTCCGACTGATATTGATATTTTTTCTTCATTTATTTGTTTTGCAACTCTTCTGCCATATATTATTGATAAAAGTCTTGAAAAATTAATTCCGATAAGATAGTCCTCTTTTGCTCTTAGATATGCTGAATCAGAAAGACTATTATATTCTTCCAAGTCTTTTGCTTCTTTTATTCCTCTTTTTATTTCTTCCTCTGTTTGTGAGTCTATCCATACTCTTTTTCTATTTTTCCCTTTTACTCCGTACTTCTTGTTCTACTAACCTATATATGTATTCTCCTTCTCTTCCAGAGTCAGTAGACACATATATTGTATCTACATCGTCTCTTAGTAAAAGTTCTTTTATTATATTAAATTGTTTTTCTACACTCGGTATCACTTCATATTTATATTCTCTTGGAAGAAATGGTAGAGTATCAAGTCTCCAAAATTTAAGCTTTTCGTCATATTTTTCCGGATATGACATTGTAACTAAGTGTCCTACACACCAAGTTATTATCCATTCTTCTGATTCTAAATATCCATTTTTATTTGCTCCGTTTATTCCTAATACCTTTGCAAATTCTCTTGCAACTGACGGTTTTTCTGTTATTAGTATTTTTTTTGCCATTGCTATTTTTCTTTTTGCTCCTTTTGTTTTTTAAAATTGTATTTCTATACCTACTGGGCAATGATCACTGCCAAAAACTTTATCATAAATATACGCTTCTTGTATAAGCTTTTCTATTCTCTTTGACACTATGAAATAATCAATTCTCCAGCCTATATTTCTATCTCTTGATGAAGCAAAATATGACCACCAAGTATAACAATCTGTTTTATTTGGATATAAATATCTAAAAGTATCTGTAAAACCAGAATTTAAAAGTTCTGTCATTTTACTTCTTTCTTCATCAGTAAATCCTGCATTACCTCTATTTGATTTTGGATTTTTTAAATCGATTTCTTCATGTGCTACATTTAAGTCTCCACAAAGTATTACTGGTTTTTGTTTATCCAAATCTAGTAAATATTTTCTAAATGCATCTTCCCATATCATTCTATAATCTAATCTCTCTAATTCCCTTTTTGCGTTTGGTGTATAGCAATTGACTAAATAAAATTTGTCAAACTCTAATGTTATAACTCTTCCCTCTTTATCATGTTCTTCTATTCCTATTCCATATACTACATTTATTGGTTTTATCTTAGTAAATATTGCCGTTCCTGAATAGCCTTTCTTTTCTGCATAATTAAAATATTTTTCATACCCTTCTAAAAAATTAAGTTCTGCTTGTCCCTCTTGCATTTTTGTTTCTTGAAGGCAAAATATATCTGCATCTATTTCTTTAAAAGAATCTTCAAATCCTTTTTTTAATACTGCTCTTAATCCATTTACATTCCATGATACTAGTTTCATTCTATCTTTCCCCTTTTCCTGCTCATATAATGTGAAATGAGCAAGATATAATATATTTATACCTTGCTCTTTACTTTACATTTCATAAATATAACATTCTAAGTTTCTTCTTCCAAACTTAATACATTCATTATAAGTACTCATATATATATCTAACTTATTGTTTGAAATTGCTCCACCTCTATCTTGTACAACGAACCAACCTCCATTTGGTTTGTTCTTAAAGTATGGTATATATATTATTGTTCCAATCTCATATCCTTTTCCTGCTGCAACTGTATACCAAGCTGTAGCTTTTGCTCCACTTGATGTTATTCCATAAGATGGTGATGATGGACTTTTACCACATGTTGAAGCTGTATAAGCAGATGCATTTAATGTTTTCTTCACCGGTGTTTTATTTGCAACTTTGCTTGCTAAACTTGACGAACTTTCTTTAACTATTTTTGATGCTGTTTCTCTGTCTACTGTTTGTGAATTCCTTGTTGTTACATTTGAAATTTGTACTATTTTATCAACAGCTTCTTTTACTATTTCTTCTTTTATAAAAGTTCTCTCTATTTCTATGTCATTTTGATACTTCACTTTATACGTAACATTCTTTAGTCCATTTACTCCATCTTGTATTACTTTTGTATTAGTAGATGATGAATTTGATGTATCTTTTGTTATTGTCTCATAAGGTATTTCTTCTTCAATAACTTCTATTTTTTCTACAATTGTATTATAGGCACTTAATAATTCATCTAAATGTATTTCTTCACTTTCTTCTGCAACCGCTGTAACAACTGATACATCTTGTGTTACTCCTGTTATTACTATCTTAGAAGAATTTTCTGTTATTTCTGAATCTAGGTTTGGTACCACGTTTTCTTCTGGTAAAACAACTATGTGGTTTTCTTCTAATATATCTGACACTACTGTTTTTGTAGTAAATACTTCTATTTCACAATTGTCTGAAAGAACAATCTTAACATTTTTTACTTCACTACTAGCTGCAAGTACTCCGAACGCTTAAAGCAAATATTGTTATTATTGTTATAATTGCAATTCTCGTTACGGACAATGAAGCTTGTTCGCTTTTTATCATAAGATTTTAACCCTCCCTGTTTCGATAATAAGATTATACTATTTATTTATATAATTGTCAAATTTTTGTAATATTTTTATATGCTTATAACTCTAGGGAATTAAGGATTTCACAAAAAATTCACACAAAAAATTTTTTAATTATTTTACTATATTATATTCATGAAATTTAGATTTAGAACAAAAAAAGTTGTCAATCAGAACCGTCCCCACTGACAACCTCATTAAAACATCTTATCAAATTTATATGTTTTTTCTAACTTTTCATCAAGATAAATTTTTGCAATAAGTCTAAGTTCCTCTACGGATGCTTCGGATACATTGAACGAAAAAAGCTTTTTAGCTGGTGCCATTATTATGTATTTTATGGCATACAAAGTTGCCTCTGATATTCTAATAACACTTTTATCAAGTTTAGCACAAGTTTCACATTTTAGTCCATTATTTTTTATGCTAAAATATGTTAGTTCTTCTTTTTTTCCACAATTTACACATTCATTCACATCTGGTGCAAATCCAAGTAATAATGTAAGTCTAATTTTAAATATTGCAAGTACCAATTCCTTATCCATGTCTGTTTCTGATATTGTATAAATCGTATTTAATAAAAGTTGTAAAATATTATATGAGCTATCATTTTCATTTGTTACATCTTCTATTATTTTGCATATATATGCTGCATATTGTAACTTATCTAAGTCAATTCTTACATTATAAAAGACTTCAATTGGCTCACAAGAATTCACATGATATGTTCCTCCGCTTCCTCTGTACAAAACATATTCACCAAAGCATAAAAATTGAGTCCCGGCAAGAAGGCTACTACTTGGCCTTCTTGCTCCTTTTGCTGCACATGAGATTTTTCCAAGGTCTGGAGTTAACATTGTGAGCATTTTATCGAAGTCTCCCATATTACTTTCTTTTAAAATAATTGCTTTCGTCTTTATTATCCCCATTTTGTTCCTCTAATAAATTTTCCTCTATATTTTTAGTTTCTTTAAACTCTAGAAAAGTATTTACATCGCCCGTCTTTTTAAAAGCATTCCATGCCATTTTACTTATCATAAGCTCTCATCTCCATTTTGTCTATTGTTTTTCTATTAGTTATTCTGCATTTTTTTAGTTTATTTATACCTTCATCTAGTTGTCTATTTTAAATTTCTTTACAATTAATTCTTCATCTTGCCAGTCTTTTCTTACCTTAACCCATGTTCTAAGATTTACTTTTTCTCCTAACATTTTTTCTAAATCTTCTCTTGCATATGTCCCTATCTGTTTTAATTTGTTTCCATTTTTACCAATTATTATTCCTTTATGTGACTCTCTTTGGCAGAAAATTGTCGCTTCTATGTTAAATATAGGTTTATTGTCCATAGTTTTTCCTTTTTTTAGTTTTTCTACCTCAACATATATTCCATGTGGTACTTCGTCATCTAATAATTTTAGTGCTTTTTCTCTTATTGTTTCTTCTGTTATCATTCTTATAGTTTGGTCTGTATATGTTTCGTCATCATAATATTTTGGTCCGTAATCTAAGGCTTTTTCTATTTCTTCTATCAGTTCTTCTATTTTTTCTTTATTTATTGCTGAAATTGGAACTATTGCTTCAAACTCATATTCTTTTGAATATAGTTCAATTAGTTTGAGTAATTCTTCCTTTTTTACTAAATCTATTTTGTTTATTACAAGAATTGTTTTCTTTTTTGCTTCTTTTATTTTTTCTAAAATTAAGCTGTCTCCTTTTCCTATCTCTTTACTTGTTGCATCAATTATAAATAATATCAAATCTACATCTTTTGCTGATTCAAATGCTGTCTGTATCATAATATTACTTAGCTTTGTTTTTGGTTTATGAATTCCTGGTGTATCTAAAAATATTATTTGCGAATTTTCCCTATTTAGTATTCCTTTTATTTGTGTTCTTGTAGTTTGTGGTTTATTAGCCATTATTGCGATTTTCTCACCTATTAGAGAATTAAGTAATGTAGATTTTCCGACATTAGTTCTTCCTAAAATTGTAACAAATCCTGATTTAAAATTTTCCATATAGTTTGCTTCCTTTTTTGTTAAGATATTAGAAATTATATCACACACAAATAAAAAAAGCTAGAATATTCTAGCTTTTTATTAAATCTTTTATTCTCTATTTGTAATTTCTTCTAATCTAAGAAGTTCTTCCCATCTTTCGTCTAACTCTTTTTGGAATTCTTCTATCATCCATTCATTTCCTGGTTTAAACATATGCTTAAATCTTCTTTGTGGTTTTAAGAATTCTTCTATTGGTAATTTTTTTGCTGGTTTATAATTTATCTTATATTTACCATTTTCTACTTCATATAATGGCCAATAGCATGTATCTACTGCAAGTTTATTTATTTTCATTAAATCTTCTGTTGCATATCCCCATCCTCTTGGGCATGGTGCAAGTACGTTTAAAAATGTTGGTCCTTCTGTATATATTGCCTTTTCAGATTTTTCATATAAGTCTTTGAAATTAGCTGTTGCAATTGATTGTGCAACATATGGTAAATGATGACTTGCCATTATTTCTGTTAAATCTTTTCTTGGTTGCATTTTTCCAGGAACTTTAGTACCTGCTGGAGATGTTGTTGTGTCTGCAAAATGTGGTGTTGCAGAAGAACGTTGTATTCCTGTATTCATATACGCACCATTATCATAACATACATAAACCATATCATGTCTTCTCTCCATAGCTCCTGATAAGCTTTGAAGTCCTATATCATAAGTTCCTCCATCTCCTCCAAATGCTATAAATTTTGTATGTTCATCTTCAGGTAATTTTCCTTGTCTTTTTAATGATTTGTATGCTGCTTCTACTCCAGATAGTGTTGCTCCTGCACATTCAAATGCTGTATGAATAAAAGAATCTTCCCATGATGTGTATGGGTATATAAATGTAGATACTTCCATACATCCAGTAGCTCCACATATTACTGCATGGTCTTCTTTTTTTAATGCTCTTAAAATCATACGTGCTACTGGTGGAGCTCCACATCCAGCACACATTCTATGTCCTGAATCAAATCTTGATGGCTTTTCAGCAATTATTTCTTTTACATTATATGCCATTATTTTTCCTCCTCTCTTCTAACGCCAAAATATCTATAAGGATTTTCAACTTTTCCTGTTTTTACAATTTCTAATAGGTCATTAAATACTCCTTCTATTTCGTAAGAAGTTGTATCTCTTCCTCCTATTCCATAGATGTAGTTAACCATTGGCACTTGTTTTTTATTTACATACATACTTGATGTAACGTCTGTATATAAAGCTCCTCCTGCCCCATTTATTGAATCTGCTTTATCTAATACTGCAACTGCCTTTAAGTGTGATAATGCTTTTGCAATTTCTTCTGTTGTGAATGGTCTAAACACACGTAACTTAAGTAATCCTGCTTTTATTCCTTTTCTCTTAAACTATCTACAACATATTTTGTAGTTCCT
>CALXJN010000134.1 GCA_944388635.1 uncultured Clostridia bacterium | reverse complement strand
CTATTTCTCTGCATTCTTTATTATTTCCATTATTTTTTGAATTGTCTCTTCTTGATCCACATTATCTATAACATAATCATAGTTATCAATTTTAGATTCTTCAAAATCAAATCTTCCAAGTCTTAATTCTATTTCTTTTTCATCAGGCTTGTCCACTCTTTCTTCAAGCCTTCTTCTTAGCTCTTCTTTTGGAACTCGTAAAAATATAGTTACAACTTTCATATTGTTTCTTAAAATTTTTACTAAATTTTCAGTTCCATTTACATCAACATCTTTTATAACTGTTTTTCCGGCTTTAATCTTTTCATTTAATTGTTTTTTAGGAACTCCGTAATAGTGATTATGATGTATATCAAATTCATAAAGCTCGCCATTTTTTATCATTTTTTTAAATTCTTCATTATTTACAAATATATAAGTTTCGCCCGGAACGTCTCCATTTCTTATTGGTCTATCTGTAATCGAAGGAATTGATTCTACGTTGTCCATTCTTTTTATTATTGCTTTTTTTATTGTATCCTTTCCCGCTCCTGCTACTCCAGATAATATAACTAGCATTTTTTCCTCCATAAATTAAGCATTATCACGTACTATACTTACCTTTCCTTCTGCTATTTCATCAGCAGCAAGTGTAACAACTGAAGCTTCTTTTTTGTTTGTAAGTGGTGTAGCTCCATTTGCTAGTTGTCTAGCTCTTTTTGAAGTTGCAATAACTAACTCATATCTATTATTCATTTTCTTAAGAAGTTCATTAACAGTTGGTCTTACCATCATAGTTACTCATCCTCCTTTTCTAAGACATCTTTGTTTAATCTATTCATTACAGTTTCTGGCTGCACTGCTGAAAGTACTATATGCCCTGTATCCATAATAATTATTGCTCTTGTTCTTCTTCCGCGAAGTTGCATCTATTACTAACGATTTGTCTTTTGCTTCTTGCACTAACCTTTTTATTGGTGCAGCTCCCGGAGTTATTATAGATATTATTCTATTGACAGATATGATATTTCCATATCCTATACTAATAAATTGCATATACTCCCTCCATTTCTTTATATAGATTATATTTTACTACATATTTTACGTTTCGTCTAGTAAAATCATACATTTTTTCAATTTTTTATTGACTTTTTATAAAAAAAGTGTATAATTATATATGTGTTTAAGAAGAAGTCATCCACTTCTCACCTAGACCGAGTGAGGAAATAGGTTATTTAATTTTAATATTAAATTAGTGGATAGATTTGTTTTTTACGCAAGTCTATTTTATTTTTATGAAAATGGAGGTTTTATGGCCAAACAAGATTTACTAATTAATGACCAAATACGTTTAAACAATGTTCAAGTAATCAGTGAAACTGGAGAAAAGCTTGGAGTTATGTCTTCAAGAGCAGCTGTTGATATTGCTTCTCAAAAAGATTTAGATTTAGTTTTAGTTGCTCCAAATGCTAATCCACCAGTTTGTAAAATTATGAACTATGGTAAATACAAATTTGAACAAGCAAAACGTGAGAAAGAAGCTAAGAAAAAGCAAAAATCGCTTGAAGTAAAGGAAATAAGGGTTACTCCTAATACGGAAGAACACGACTTTAATTTCAAAGTAAAAAATGCTAGAAAATTCTTAGAAAGTGGTTCTAAAGTAAAAGTTACTGTTCGTTTTAGAGGTAGAGAGCTTAACTATGTAAAACTTGGAGAGGATATCTTGAATAAATTTATTGATGATTTATCTGATATTGCAACTCCAGAGAAAAAGCCTTTGCTTGAAGGTAAAAATATGTTTATAATTTTTTCATTAAATAAATAGAAATTATAATTATCAATTTAATTAAAGGAGGAAAACATTATGCCAAAACTAAAAACAAATAAAGCTGCAACTAAAAGATATAGTATGACAGCTACAGGAAAAATCAAAAGAACTAAATCTAATAGAAGACATCTTTTAGCTAACAAAACAAGCAGACAAAAGAAATCAGGTAAGATTCAAAATGCTTACGCTCATAAAACTTGTGAAAACGGAATTAAGAAATTATTACCATATAGTTAATAGAAAAAGGAGGATAAAAATATGGCAAGAGTTAAAACAGCTAGAATTACACGTAAAAAACATAAAAAAGTATTGAAACAAGCTAAAGGTTATTATGGAGCAAAACATTATAGATTTAGAATGGCAAAACAAGCTGTCATGAAATCTGGAATGTATGCTTATGTTGGAAGAAAAGATAAGAAAAGCAATTTTAGAAAATTATGGATTACAAGAATTAATGCAGCAGCAAGACAAAATGGTTTAACTTACAGCAAATTAATTGCTGGACTAAAAAAAGCCAATATTTCCATAAATAGAAAAATGCTTGCTGAACTTGCAGTAACAGATAGCGAAGCTTTCGCAAAATTAGCTGAAACGGCAAAAAATGCTTAACTTAAAAAAAATCTCTGGATATCCAGAGATTTTTTTATTTTAAGTTAACTCCGCACAACTCCTCCTATCATCCCTGCTACAATTCCAACTAACATCATAATTATTGAATACATATTTAGGTTAAATCCACTCCCTGTTAAACTTGATGCGAGATATATTAGCAATATATATGAAAGTCCTATTATTCCCCCATTTAGTATTCCATTTTTCTTTATGGAAATTGTTGCAAGTGAACTACCGTACAAGTATGCTTATTCCTGTAACTCCTATTATTACTGGTGTTATTGTTTCTTCTCCTATATTTGTATATGTAAGTACCAATGCAAATATGAAAATAAGAATAAAGGTAAGTATTATTGCTATTACTATTCCTTTTAATATTTTCACACAGCTACTTGATGTCTGTATCGGTCTTGCTTCTGATGCTTCTTTCATAGGCATTATCTCCTCTACTATAATCTTACTAATATCTATTCATATTCTATCACTTTTAGAATAGAATTTAGTAAAAGAATTCAATTTATGGGAAAGGAAATATGTATGGATAAAAATGTTGATTATAGCGGATTTTCACCTTACGATAATTTAGGTTTTGAGCCTAATATGAATGATCCTATGTTTAATCCTATGTTACAGTATGAGCAAGCTTATATGTATTATAGGTATTTATGTATGCAACTTGATTATAAGATTAAGTGCAAGGAGTATGAGAGAATGAACTCTAAAGATAATAGGAGAATTGAGTAAGCTTCAATTCTCCTTTAACAAATTACTGCACACAATTTTCATCTGGCACATAATACTTTGTACCTAGCATTTCGTCTTGTACATATTGCTGGTCTACATAGTGTCCTGGGAAATTATGTGGATATAAGTAGCCTTCACTATACCCTAGTTCTTTCATTTTTTCTATTGGTGCATTTCTTATGTGCATTGGTATTTCTCCTGTATCTTTTTTTTTTTTATCTTGCAATGCTTTATCAATAGCTAAATATGATGCATTTGATTTTTTAGATGTTGCTACATATATTGCAGCTTCTGAAAGTAATATCCTTGCTTCTGGCATCCCTATCATATGTACTGCTTGCATTGCAGAATTCGCTACTACTAGTGCATTAGGATTTGCCATTCCTACATCTTCTGATGCACAAATGACTATTCTTCTTGCTAAAAACATTGGATCTTCTCCTCCGTTTAATGCTCTTGCTAAATAGAATATAGCTGCATCTGGGTCTGAACCTCTCATTGATTTTATGAATGCACTTATATTGTCATAATGTTCTTCACCATTTTTATCAAATATTGCTTTTTTGGATTGT
>CALXJN010000133.1 GCA_944388635.1 uncultured Clostridia bacterium | reverse complement strand
GCTAATAGGAGAATATATATTTATTTCACTGATTGGAGTAATTCCACTTGGGTTATATGGAATATTAACAGGGGCAGGAGTTTTATATTATATATTAATGATACTTGCAATAATATTATTACCAATTTTGCCAGTATTAGTAATTAGTATGATAACAATGATTATTATGAGTTTTGCAAAACTTACAAAAAATAGAAATAGATTTCAATTAATAGCTTCATTAGTTCTTTTAGTAATTATAATAGCACTTTCATTATCTCTAAGCGGAGTAAAAGAAGATATTTCAAATGCAGAACTGGCACAAATGATAGTAGAAGCAAATGGAATGCTCGGTCTTCTTAAAGGGTATATACCAACAATAGATTATTTAACAAATGCGCTAACAACTGATTCTGCTTTAGTTGCATTTATAGAAATATTTAAAACTATAGGAATTACAGCTATTGGATTTATAATATATATGCTAATCGCACAAAAAGTATATTTTAAAGGATTAATCGGGAATTTATTTGGCGGAGGAGCAAAAAAGAACAATAAAGAAGTTAATCAGAAAAGATATAACAATAGCAAGTTATATAAAAGTTATGTAGGGAAAGAATTTAAAGGGCTAATAAGAAATCCGGTGTTTTTTATGCAATGCTTGTTACCAGCAATTTTAATTCCAGTTTTAATGACAGCAGTTATTTTTGCAGGGTTTAGCGGTAATAGTACTGAAATGGAGGAAATATCAAAAGAGATAGGAACACTCCAAACAGATTCATTTATGATGATTTGTGTAGTTTTGGGAATAATACAGTTTTTCACAATGTTTATATATATTTCAATAACTGCAATTTCAAGAGACGGAGATAATGCAGTGTTTATAAAATATGTACCAGTTTCATTGTATAAACAATATATATATAAGATAACTCCAAATATTATAATGAATGTAATAACAAGTTTAATTACACTGGGGATTGCCGAATATATTTTGCACTTGCCAGTTATAACATTGATAGGAATTCTTTTAGTTTCTACAATAATTGGAATTTTACAAAGTATATTGATGATTATAATAGATTTAAAAAGACCAAAATTAAAATGGGAGTCAGAATATGCTGTTGCTAAACAGAATTTTAATCTAATATTTCCTATGCTTTTCAGTATGGTAGTTATAGGAATTTTAGTTGGAGCCGTATTATTATTACAAAATATAAATGCATATATTGGACTTACAATTTTAGGAATATTATTTACAATAATAACTATTTTAATGAATAGATATTTATTTATTAAACAAAATGAGCTTGCAGAAAAAATAATGTAAAATAAATGAAAAAATAGTCGTGTTTTATACACGGCTATTTAGCATAAGAGCAAAATAATATTATTATCATAATTAAATTTTAAGAAATTCCAAGGGTAGGCAAACAACCTACCCTTTTTACTTTTTTGCGATAGTTTAAAAGTTTATGCTTATTTTTGCTAAATAATTTTATTTTATCAATTAAGTTAAGTTGAAATTTACAAAAATAATTCAAATAAATATGGACTTTTATAAAAAAATAATATAAAATATGGAATGAAAAGCTAAAATAAAAAAGGAGGACAAAATGATGCTGGTTGAGAAAATAGTATTTAGTATTTTAGCATTTTATTTATTTTTAGTTATGTTCTTTAAAATGATAAAAAAGATAGATGCTGCATATGTTGTTATACTTGTATTACAGGCAATAGGGATTGCTATAAGCTTTATAGAAATAATATTTACATTGAAATATAATATAATAGTGAAATTAATAATTTATTTAATATCAATAATTATACCTATAATAATAATTTATTTAGAAAGAAAAGGCAAAAACTTTTCAGAAAACATATACATATTACTTGCAAAATTTTACAAAATGATAGGAAATAACAAAAAGAGTAAAGCAATACTTCTATCATTAGTAGACAAATATCCAGAGAGTTACAACGCTCATAGAATGCTTGCAGAAGTGTATGAAAAAGAAGGCGGAATGAGGAAAGCAATTGATGAATATGTAATTGCAGTAGATTTAAATAAAAAAGATTATGATTCATACTATAAAATATCATATTTGTTAAATGAACTTGATAAAAAAGATGATGCAATAATAATGCTAAACAATTTACTTACTAAAAAACCTGATTATATTAATGCGACGATGCTTCTTGGAGACATTTTATCATCACAAGAGAGATATAAAGAAGCATTAAATGTCTATACAAATGGATTGAAATATTCACCAAATAATTATGATTTATATTATAACATGGGCATAGTATATACAATGCTAAATGATTTCCCAAATGCAAAAATATGCTATGAAAAAGCAGCAACAATTAACAGCTTATTATATCATGCTTACTATAGTTTAGGACAGATAAATCTTATAGAAATGGATTTAGAGGAAGCAGAAAAATATTTCACAAAATGTTTAGAAAGTAAAGAACAAGAACCGGATGCATATTATAAACTTGGTAAAATATATATGCTTAGAGGAGACCATGATAATGCTGTAAAATTTGTGAATTTGGCGATAGAATTAGATAATAATTATATAAAAATTGCAAATCAGGAGCCGATATTCATACCGGTAAAAAGCAAATTCCAAATGCCAATAATTGATGAAGAAGATATAAAAGAAAGACAAACAACATATACTAAAAAAGAATTAAAAGCAAAAGAACATTTAGATAAAACTTATAATGTAGTTGGAAAATTAAATATATATAAAATTAAACCAAATATAAAATCAAAAACTTATGAAAATTTAAAAAACGAAAAAGAAAGAGAATAAAAATAGGAGGATAAACAAATGTCAATATTACAAGCAATTATATTAGGAGTTGTACAAGGCCTTACAGAGTTATTGCCAATTTCAAGTTCAGCTCATCTTTATTTAATACCATGGATATTCGAGTGGACTAAATCACCAGAATTTAATGAAGCTTTTGAAGCTTTCGATGTAGCACTTCATGCAGGAACTTTACTTGCAATAGTATTATTTTTCTTCAAAGATTGGATAAAATTAATAGTTGGAGGATATAAGCAAGTAGTAAAAAAAGAGAAAACATTTGAAGGAAGAATGTTTTGGTACATAGTTCTTGCAACACTTCCAGGAGGAGCAATAGGTTTTGTTTTAGACAAATTTGTTGGAGATGCACTAACAACACCAATAGTTATTGGAATTGCGTTAATAGTTATGGGTATTCTTTTATATGTAGTAGATAAAAAAGTAAAATCAGAAACAGAATTTGAAAATATGACATTGAAGCAAACATTTTTAATAGGATTATCACAAGCATTAGCATTTATTCCGGGTGTATCACGTTCAGGAGTTACGATGACAATGGGAAGAGTATTAGGAATAAAAAGAGAATCTGTCGCAAAATATTCATTTTTATTATCAACACCAATAGTTGCAGCTGCAACTTTATATAAATTTAAAGACTTTGTTTTAAATGTTCCATTTTTCATAGGAGTTTTTACAAGCTTTATAGTAGGAGTTTTTGTAATAAAATTTTTAATGGAATATCTAAAAAAAGGAAGCTTCAAAGGGTTTGCAATATATAGAGTTATAGTTGGAATATTAGTTATTGCTTTATGGATAATTAGATTATAATTATCGGGAAGGAGATAAAAAATGGAACCAATCCAAGTAAAACACCCATTAATCGAGCACAAACTTGCAATTTTAAGAGATAAAAGAACAGGAACAAAAGAATTTAGAGAATTAATTTCTGAAATAACATTATTTTTATGTTATGAAGCAATGAAAGACGCAAACTTGCACGAAGTTGAAATTGAGACACCATTGACAAAAACAAAAGCAAAAATGCTAAATGAAAAAGAATATGTATTTGTACCAATTCTAAGAGCTGGAACAGGCATGATAGAAGGAATAGTAACAATGATACCTAATGCAAAAATAGGACATATTGGGCTATATAGAAATGAAGAAACACTTAAACCAGTTAGATATTATTATAAAATGCCAAAGGGAATAGAAAACAAAAAGGTAATAATAATTGATCCAATGCTTGCAACGGGAGGATCTGGTGTAGATGCAGTAACACTTTTAAAAGAGGACGGAGTAAAAGATATAAAATTTTTAAGTATAATTGCAGCACCAGAAGGACTAAAGAAGATGAAAGAAACTCACCCAGATGTACAAATCTATTGTGCAGCAATAGATGACCACCTAAATGATGTAGGATATATTGTTCCAGGATTAGGAGATGCTGGAGATAGAATATTCGGAACAGTTTAAAGGAGGAAGTATTTTGAAAATAACTGATATTGAAGAATTAAAGAAAAAAGCAAATGATGTAAGAATTGGAATTATAGAAGCAGTTTATGGAGCAAAATCAGGGCATCCAGGTGGATCGCTTTCATGTGCAGATATATTAACTGTACTATATTTTAATCAAATGCAAATTGATCCAGCAAAACCTAGAGATGACGCAAGAGATAGATTTATATTATCAAAAGGGCATGCTGCTCCAGCACTATATAGTGTACTTGCAAATAGAGGGTATTTTGATGTAGAAGAACTTAAAAATTTTAGGCATATAGATAATAATTTACAAGGACACCCTGACATGAATAAAGTTATTGGTGTAGATATGAGCACAGGTTCTTTAGGGCAAGGATTGTCTATTGCAAATGGAATTGCAATCAGCTCAAAATTAAATAGCCGAGGTATAAGAGTGTATTGCCTTCTTGGAGATGGAGAAATAGAAGAAGGACAAGTTTGGGAAGCGGCAATGACTTCTAGTCACTATAAACTAGATAATTTATGTGTGATAGTTGATAATAATAATTTACAAATAGACGGAACAGTTGAAAATGTCATGAGTCCATATCCAATTGATAGCAAATTTAAAAGTTTTGGATTTAATGTGATAAATATAGACGGACATAATATTGAAGAAATTATAAAAGCATTTAATATGGCAAAAAACGTTAAAGGCAAGCCAACTGCAATTATAGCAAAGACAATAAAGGGAAAAGGTGTATCGTTTATGGAAAATCAAGTTGGCTGGCACGGTAAAGCACCTAATGAGGATGAATATAAGCAAGCAATAAAAGAACTTAGAAAAAATTAATGAAAGGAATTAATAGATATGGATTTAAGTAAAAAAATCGCAACAAGAGTAGGCTATGGGGAGACTTTAGCAGAACTTGGTGAAGATAAGAAAATTGTAGTGTTGGATGCAGATTTATCAGAGGCAACAAAAACTAATATATTTGCTAAAAAATATCCAGATAGGTTTTTTGACATGGGAATATCTGAACAAGACATGATGAGCACAGCAGCAGGACTTGCAAGTTCAGGACAACTTGTTTTTGCAAGTACATTTGCTATGTTTGCTGCAGGAAGAGCGTATGACCAAATTAGAAATAGTATTTGCTATCCAAGATTAAATGTAAAAATATGTGCAACACATGCAGGAGTTACAGTTGGAGAAGACGGAGCGACACATCAAATGCTAGAAGATATAAGCTTAATGCGAACACTTCCTAATATGGTAGTTATGTGTACATCAGATGATACAGAAACAAGGTGGGCAGTAAGAGAAATTGCAAAATATGATGGACCAGTATATTTAAGACTATGTAGACTTGCAACACCTGTGATATATGGAGAAGCACAAGAATTTAGATTCGGTAAAGGTGTGCAAATTGGGGAAGGAACAGATGCAACCGTAATTGCAACAGGAGTTACTGTATCTGAGGCACTTAAAGCAAAGGAAGAGCTTGAAAAAGAAGGAATAAATATTAGAGTTGTTGATATGCACACAATAAAACCAATTGATAAAGAACTAATAATTAAGTGTGCAAAAGAAACAAAGAAAATAATAACAATAGAGGATCACAGCATAATTGGCGGACTTGGTAGTGCAGTATGTGAAGTGCTAAGCACAGAATATCCAGCTAAAGTTATTAGAATGGGTGTAAGAGATACTTTTGGAAGATCAGGAAAAGCAGAAGAACTTCTTGCGTATTTTGGACTTACAGCAAGAAATATTATAGAAAAAGTAAAAGAATAAAATTGCTATTAATGAGAATTAGACAGAAAAGTATTAGAATAAACAAACTAGAATACGAGTATGTAAAGTTCAATTTTATGAGAGCTTTTAAGGTAGGTATAGAGCCTACCTTGTAGATTTTATAGCTAAATACTATTGACATAAACAAAAAAAGTCGATATAATAGTGTGAAGTTAAATGATATTTATAGAGAGGATTTGAGACTTATGAGTATTAAAATTGAAAAAACAGAAAATGCAAATGAACTAAAACTTAGCTTTGAAGTAGAGGCAGCAAAATTTGATGAAGCAATAAATAAAGTATATGCAAAAAGTGCTAAGTATTTTAATATACCAGGGTTTAGAAAAGGAAAAGCACCAATGGCAATAGTAGAGAAACATTACGGTTCAGAAATATTCTATGAGGATGCTTTTAATGAAATAGTACCAGAAATATATGAAAAAGAACTAAAAGAAAACAATATAGAAGCAGTAAGTAAGCCAGACTTAGATGTTACACAAATAGGAAAGGGACAAGACCTTAAATTCACAGCAGTAGTTCAAATTAAACCAGAAGTAAAACTTGGAAAATATAAAGGTATAACATTAAAAAAAGTAGAGTATAATGTATCTGATGATGACATAGAGCATGAATTAGGACATATGGCAGAAAGAAATTCAAGAGTAGTTCCAGTAGAAGATAGACCAGTAGAAAATAAAGATATAACTGTAATCGACTTCGAAGGCTCAGTTGATGGTGTTAAATTCGAAGGTGGAAAAGCAGAAGGACACGAACTTGAAATAGGTAGCGGTTCATTTATTCCAGGATTTGAAGAACAAATAGTTGGAATGAAAATAGGAGAAGAAAAAGACATCAAAGTTAAATTCCCAGATGACTATTTCTCAGAAGATTTAAAGGGAAAAGAAGCTGTATTCCATGTAAAATTACATGAAATCAAGAAAAAAGAATTACCAGAAATAAACGATGATTTTGCAAAAGATGCAAGCGAATTTGAAACACTTGCAGAATTAAAGAATAGTATAAAAGAAAAGCTAGAAGAAGAAAACAAAAATAGAGCAAAATACGAGACAGAGGAAGAAGCTATTAAAGAGGTTTGCAAAAACACAGAAATAGATATTCCAACAGGAATGATTGAAACAGAATTAGACAATATGGTAAGAGATGTTGAAACAAGACTTAGCTATCAAGGCATGAACATGGAAATGTACTTACAAATGATAGGTAAGACAATGGAAGAATTTAGAAAAGAAGGAGAAGAACAAGCAAAAGAAGCTGTTAAAACAAGACTTGTTCTTGAACAAATCATAAAAGATGAAAACATCGAAGCAGACGAAAAGAAAGTAGAAGAAAGACTTGAAGAAATGGCAAAAGCTTATGGAAAAGAAGCAAAAGAGCTAAAAGATAATGAAATGTTAATGGACTACATAAAGAAACAATTAGCTCAAGAAGAAGCTATTAATTTCTTAGTTACAAATGCAAAAATAAAATAGTACAGCAATGCCAAAATGCAATTAATTTGCAACTAAACAGAAGAAAGGAAAGAAAAATATGATAAACAATACATTAGTGCCTTACGTTATAGAGCAAACAAATAAGGGCGAAAGATCTTATGACATATATTCAAGATTATTAAAAGACAGAATAATCTTTTTAGGAGAGCAAGTAGATAGTGCTTCTGCAGGAGTCGTTGTTGCACAACTTCTATTCCTAGAATCAGAAGATCCAGATAAAGAAATATCACTTTATATAAATAGCCCAGGAGGTTCTATTTCAGACGGAATGGCAATATTTGATACAATGAATTATATAAAATGTCCAGTTTCAACAATATGTGTTGGAATGGCAGCAAGCATGGGAGCTGTACTTCTTGCAGCAGGAGAAAAGGGAAAAAGATTTGCAACTCCAAATTCTGAAATATTAATACATCAACCATTAATTTCAGGAGGACTTTCAGGTCAAACAACAGAAATAAAAATACATGCAGACCATATGGTAAGAACTCGTGAAAAGTTAAACAGAATATTAAGCGAAAGAACTGGTCAACCATTAGAAATAATAAACAGAGATACAGAAAGAGATAATTATATGACAGCTGAAGAGGCTCTAAAATACGGACTTATTGACGGAATATTAGATAAAAGAGCTTAAATGTTTCAACCATACAAAGAATTAGATATTAGAAATTTTTCTAATATCTAATTTTAATAAATTAGAACGGAGGAATTACGCACATGGCTAAAAATAGCGGTGATAAAACTAATAAAAGCATAAAATGCTCATTCTGTGGTAAAACACAAGACAATGTCAAAAAAATAGTTGCAGGTCCGGGAGTGTATATCTGTGACGAGTGTATTGGAATATGTAAAAGTATAGTAGATGAAGATTATTACGAAGATGAAGACATACAATATACGCTAGGAGAAGATGAAGAATTACCAAATCCAGCACAAATAAAAAAGATTTTAGATGAATATGTAATAGGTCAAGAAGAAGCCAAAAAGACCTTATCAGTTGCAGTATATAACCATTACAAAAGAATAAATAATGAAGAAGAATCAAACGATGTAGAAATACAAAAAAGTAATGTACTTCTACTTGGACCAACAGGATGTGGAAAAACTCTACTTGCACAGACACTTGCAAAAATCTTAAAAGTTCCATTTTCTATAGCTGATGCAACAACACTTACAGAAGCTGGATACGTTGGAGAAGATGTAGAAAATATATTACTAAAACTAATTCAAGCAGCAGATTATGATGTTGAAGCAGCGGAAAGAGGAATAATCTATATAGACGAAATAGATAAGATTACAAGGAAGTCAGAGAACCCTTCAATTACAAGAGATGTAAGTGGAGAGGGTGTACAACAAGCATTACTTAAAATAATTGAAGGAACTGTCGCATCAGTTCCACCTCAAGGAGGAAGAAAACATCCACATCAAGAGCTTATACAAATTGATACATCAAATATTTTATTTATCTGCGGAGGAGCTTTTGAAGGACTAGACAATATTATAAATGAAAGAGTTGGTAAAAAAGCAATAGGATTTTCTGCAAAAATAGAAAGCAAAAAAGAAATTGATAAATATAAGATATATGAAGAATTATTGCCACAAGATTTACTAAAATTTGGATTAATTCCAGAATTTGTAGGAAGATTACCTATAGTTACAACTTTAAGAGAACTAGACAAAGATGCATTAATTAGAATAGTTACAGAACCTAAAAATGCACTAGTAAAACAATATAAAAAATTACTAGAATTCGACGGAGTAGAACTTGAATTTAGAGATGATGCAATTTCTGCAATTGTAGATAAAGCAATTGAAAGAAACACAGGAGCAAGAGGGCTACGCTCAATAATAGAAGAAATAATGAGAGATATTATGTTTGATATACCGTCAAATCCAAAAATTGAAAAATGCATAATTACAAAAAATACAGTTTTAGGAGATGGAAAGCCAGAACTTGTAATAAATGAAAATAGGAAAGAGCCTAAACATATAAAAAAGAAAAAAGTTGTAGAAACCAAAGCAAATAGCAAAGAAACAGCATAGTTTAAGTTAATAAAAAGGGGGCAATGCATATGTATAAAAAAGTAGAATTACCAAATGGACTTGTAGGAAAAGAAACTGAAATAAGAAATTTTTGGAAAGAGAAAGATATAATAAAAAAGAACTTTAATCTAAATAAAGGCGGAAGATATTTTACATTTTATGACGGACCACCAACAGCAAATGGAAAACCTCATGTCGGACATATTTTAACAAGAGTTATGAAAGACATTATCCCAAGATACAAAGTAATGAAAGGTTATCAAGTTATAAGAAAAGCTGGTTGGGACACACACGGACTACCAGTAGAACTTGAAATCGAGAAAAAACTCGGAATATCAGGCAAAGCACAAATTGAAGAATATGGAATAGAAAAATTCATAAAAGACTGTAAACAAAGTGTATTCACATATGTATCAATGTGGGAAGATATGACAAATAAAATTGGATTTTGGGTTGATATGGATAACCCATATGTCACATATCATAACGACTATATAGAGTCTGTTTGGTGGGCATTAAAACAAATGTGGGATAAAGGTTTACTTTATGAAGGACACAAAGTAATGCCATATTGTCCAAGATGTGGTACAGCCTTATCTTCACACGAAGTTGCACAAGGATATAAAGATGTAAATGATTTAACATGTATTGCAAAATTTGAGGTAGAAGGAAGAAAAGACACATATATACTTGCATGGACAACAACACCATGGACATTGCCTTCAAACTTGGCGTTATGCGTAAATAAAGCATATACTTATGTAGAAGCAAAAGTTACAGAAACAGAAAACGAAAATGTAAAGACAGGAGAAACATATATACTTGCAAAAGAACTTTGTGACAAAATACTTGGAGAACATTACGAAATCTTAAAAGAATTTAAAGGAGAAGAACTTCTTGAAACAAAGTATAAGCAATTAATGCCATTTGCAAAAATAGACGGAAAAGCATTTGTTGTAATCCATGGTGACTATGTAAGCTTAGAAGAAGGTACAGGTATTGTACATATAGCACCAGCATATGGAGAAGATGATAGTATAGTTGCAAAAGAAAATGGAATAGCTTTTGTGAACTTAGTAGACAAAGAAGGAAAATTTGTAGAAGAAGTTACACCATGGGCTGGAAAATTTGTTAAAAAATGTGATGAAAGCATAGTAAAATACCTAAAGGAAAATAATAAATTGTTTAAAGCAGAAAGACATATGCACTCATACCCACATTGTTGGAGATGTGACACACCACTTCTATATTATCCAAAAGAAAGCTGGTTTGTTGCAATGTCTAAGCTTAGAGATAAGCTTGTTGAAAATAATAATAAAATACATTGGTATCCAGATACAATAAGAACAGGAAGATTTGGAAAATTCGTTGAGAATGTTATAGACTGGGGAATTTCAAGAGACAGATATTGGGGAACACCACTTCCAATATGGAAATGTGAATGTGGACATAAAGAATGTATAGGAAGTATTGAAGAACTAAAACAAAAAGGTATAAATGTACCAAACGATATAGAACTTCACAAACCATATATAGATGATGTACATTTAAAATGTCCAAAATGTGGCAAAGAAATGACAAGAACAAAAGAAGTTATAGACTGTTGGTTTGATTCAGGTTCAATGCCATTTGCACAATTCCATTATCCATTTGAGAATAAAGAATTATTTGAACATAACTTCCCAGCACAATTCATATCAGAGGCTGTTGATCAAACTAGAGGTTGGTTCTATACACTTCTTGCAGTATCAACTGCGATATTTGGAAAACCTTCTTTTGAAAATTGTATAGTTTTAGGACACGTCCTAGATAAAAAAGGCTTAAAAATGTCTAAATCAAAAGGAAATGTTGTAGATCCAATAGAAGTAATAAATAAAGAAGGAGCAGATGCAACAAGGTGGCATTTTTACACAGCAAGTGCGCCATGGTTACCAACTAGATTTTCTATGGAAGATGTAGGGGATACATCAAGAAGATTTTTGGGAACATTATGGAATGTATATTCATTCTACGTATTATATGCAGAAATAGATAAAATAAATCCATTAGAATATAAAGATTTTGTATCAGAAAATGTAATGGATAAATGGATAATTTCAAAATTGAATACTCTAGTTAAAGAAGTTGACGAAGGATTAGATAAATATGATATAACTGGAGCTAGCTTAAAAATAGAAGAATTTGTTGATAATTTATCAAACTGGTATGTAAGACGTAATAGAAGTAGATTCTGGGGTAATAAATTAACAGATGATAAACTTGGAGCTTTTGTTACACTATATAGAACACTAGTAACACTTTCAAAAGTTATAGCACCATTTGTACCATTTATTGCAGAAGAAATTTATCAAAACTTAGTAATAAGCTTAGATAAAAATGCTAAAGAAAGTGTACATTTATGTACATGGCCAGAAGTAAATGAAAAAGCGATAGATAAAAACTTAGAAAAAGAAATGGACTTAGCATATACACTCGTAAAACTTGGAAGAAGTGCGAGAAACTTAAGCAATATAAAGAACAGACAACCACTTTCAGAAATGCTAATTTCACTAGATACACTTCCAACATATTATGGAGACATAATAAAGGATGAGTTAAACATAAAGAAAGTAGAACTTGGTGCAGACCTTTCTAAGTATGTTAATTTTGAAATATTGCCAAACCTTCCAGTACTTGGAAAAATGTATGGAAAATTAATTCCTCAAATAAAGGCAGAAATTGCAAAATGTAATCAAATGGAACTTGCAAGCACTATAAATAATGGTGGAAGCAAAGAAATACAAGTAGGAGACCAAAAGATAGAATTAAATAAAGAAAATATACTTGTAACGATGCAAGGTAAAGAAGGATATGCATTTGCAGGAAATGGACTAATTGGAGTTGTACTTGATACTACTATTACAGAGGAGCTAAAAGAAGAAGGATATGTTAGAGAAATAATATCTAAAGTTCAAAACTTAAGAAAAGAAAGAGATTTTGAAGTATTAGATAGAATATACTTATATGTATCTGGAAATAAAATGCTAGAAACTGTGATAATGAAGAATAAAGAGAAAATAAAAAAGGAAACTCTAACAATTGATTTAATTGTAAGAGAAAAAATGGAACACGGAGTAGAGTGCAACATAAATGGTGAAAAGTTAAATATAGATGTAGAGGTTGCAAAGTAACATAATGTATGATATAATATAAGTGTTCGAATGCTTACCAATTAGTAAGATCGGAGGTAGTTATGACACTGAAGGAAGAAGTAAGGCGTGCTCGGAGAAGAGCTGTCTTATCTGAGACCAGAAATGGTAGAAAGTTGATTCTTGCAGAGGATAACTTACTACCAATTCTGACAAGGATGTTTCGAGCAGCTGCTGAAAGGCAACCGTATGTCTACGAACCAAAGGTTTTCGTTATCACAACACCAGAATGGTTTGCAGTGCGTACGGAACCGGCAACACTCGAGTTACACTTTTCCTTAAGGGACTTGGGGCTTGAAAGGCACGAATTCGGCTTTAACGAACTGTGGAAACAGCTCTATCTTGACTCCGAACGCTATGAGCTTGAAGCAATTAGCAACGGCGAAGGGAGCTTTGAATTTTCCATTGACCTTTCATAAGCAAAGCAACAGTCCTATGAACAACCAGTGCCTGGCGGCGCGTGGATTTATACCACGCGTCGCCACTTTTTTGCAATTTACTTTGCTGGTTTTAAATTGAGTTTCCCAAATGACCAGATGTTAATAATGTCAAACTTGCAAATTAGAAGCGTTCACAATCGCAAGCTCGTCTGGCAAGTTTTTTACATATTTTGCATATAATAATTGCGAGGAGGAAACTAGATTGGAAAAAATAAGATATTTTGATCATGCGGCAACCACTTATGTAAAAGAAGAGGTTTTAAAAGAGATGATACCATA
>CALXJN010000132.1 GCA_944388635.1 uncultured Clostridia bacterium | reverse complement strand
GTTTCTCCTAGCAGCGGCGGCACTTGGTTCAGTTTCAGCGTGTTCTTTGTGGATGGCGGTGCTGTGAACGCCTACCCATTGTATGACTCGGGCAGCAGCTCTAGCAGCGCTAGCTATTCGGTGCGCCCAGTTGTCGAAATCGACCTATCCAAAGCCAATGTCGGAGCAACAGGAGATGGTTCAAGCGGTAATGCATATAGTATTACTGCAAAGTAGGATTATGAATTTACATAATTTACAATTGTTCTTAGCAAAAACAGCAACTAGATTTTTACATTTCTAGTTGCTGTTTTTTTAGAAAATAGAATAATTTGTCCAATAACATATAACATGAATTAAAATCTTTTATCTCAAATATTCTACGATTTTTTCTGCTGCTTCTCTTCCTGACCTGGCTGCCCAAGCGACTGTTGATTTGTCTCCTATTAAATCTCCGCATGCAAATATTTTTTCTTTTGATGTTTTTTTGTTTTCATCAACTGCTATATATCCTCTATCTGTCATTTTTAAATTTAACTTTTCTAGAATATTCTTTTCTGGTTTAGCACCAAGTGCCATAACAACATAGTCTAAATCAATATTATAATTACTTCCTTCTATATTTACAGGCTTTTCTCTATCTCCTTCTACTTTTATAAGTTCTGTTCTTATACATTCTACTCCTGTAACTTCATCATTTCCAAGCACTTTTACTATATTGTTCTGGAATAAAAATTCTATTCCTTCATTCATGGCCGCTTCCACTTCTTCATCTTCTGCTGGCATTTGTGCTCTTGCTCTTCTATATATAACCATTACCTTTTTTGCATTTTTCTTATTTATTGTTCTTGCTACATCCATTGCTGTATTTCCACCGCCGTTTACTGCAACTATCTTCCCTTCGAAATTTGGAAATTCTTCATGTTCTAATAATTCATTTCCACCGTATACTCCTTCTAATTCTTCTCCTTCAATATGCATTTTCGAAGAAATATTTGCTCCGAATGCTAAAAGTATGGCATCATATTCTTTTTCTAATTCTTCTAAACTCAAATTTTTCCCAATTTCTTGTTTTAGTTTTACTTCTACTCCTAAATCTAATACTTTTTTTATTGTACCTTCTACAACATCTCTTGGTAATCTAAATTCTGGTATTCCATGAACTAAAAGTCCACCTAGTTTATCATGCTTTTCAAAAATTGTAACACTATATCCTCTTCTTGCAAGATAAGCTGCAGCAGTTATTCCGAGCAGGTCCTCCTCCAATTATCGCAACCTTCTTATTCTTATTTTCCTCTAGTTTTTCAATTTTCCAACCTTTTTTTATTGCCATATCTCCGATAAAAGCTTCTAATTTTCCTATACTTACCGGCTTTTGCTTTATCCCTCTAATGCATGAGCCTTGGCATTGCTTACTATGTGGACAAATTCTTCCACAAATAGCTTGAAGAACTGTAGTATCTAATAATACCTCATACGCTTTTTGATATTCTTCTTCCTTAATGCATTTTATAAACTCAGTTATATCATTACCAAGAGGGCATCCGCTTCCTACAAGATTTTGTTTTGCAGCTTAAACAATAATTTGCTAAATCTAGTGCTTCTTCTTTTTCCATTTCTATTTCATTCCTTTTATATATAAATCTGGTTGAAAAGTTTTATCCTTTTCAACCATTCTTCTAATTATAATTTTAACTTCAAATATATTTTCTAGTCAACACTTTTGACCGTTTATTCTAATTCATTTGCCTTTCTTTTTACTTCTTTTAAATCATTCCAAAAGTCTATCTTTTTAGTTTCATCTCTAAGTAATGCTGCTGGGTGCCAAGTCGGCATATAGAATATCCCATTTTTTTGAACCCAAACTCCCCTTGACTTTGTTATACCATATTCTTCTCCTAAAATATTTTTAAGTGCAACACTTCCTAAAAGCACTATTATTTTAGGCTTTACAAGAACTACTTGATTTCTTAAATAATCCATGCATGCTTTTGCTTCGTCTGGTTCTGGGTTTCTATTTTGCGGAGGTCTACATTTTACAATATTTGCAATATATAGTTCTTCTCTTTTTATCCCGAGTCCGAATAAGTGCTTTATCCATAAGTTTTCCAGCTTTTCCAACAAATGGTTCTCCCTTTTCATCTTCGTCTGCACCTGGTCCTTCACCAATAAACATTATCTCTGCATTTTTGTTCCCAACACCAAATACAATATTTTTTCTTGTCGTGCATAGCTTACATTTATCACAATTTTTTATTGATTCTTCTAATTCTTCCCACGTCTCTAGCACTTTATCACTTCCTCTAATCTAAGCTTCAACACAATTCTCCATAAATTTTATATTTTCATTTGTATCTATTTTTGCCTTTATTCCTATTGGTATAACGGTTTTAAAGTTTCCATGCCCAAAGTTATCAGATTTAATTATTGGAAATTTTGGATTTTCTAATATATCCATTACAATTTTTTCAAGTGAAATCCCACTTTCGTGTTCATAATTTCCAATCCATAGTCCCTTTACTTTTTCAAACACACCATTTTGCTTCATTTTATATAAATAATTACTTATCATGCCTGGAGGACTTTCAAAACCTAAATCTTCAATAAATAAAATTTTTCCTTCTACATCTACCTTATATTTTCCTGTGATTAAATTAGAAAAAAGGCTTAAATTCCCACCAACTAGCATTCCCTCTGCCGTTCCTTCATTTATCACTTCATACTTATCATTTTCGCCAATGCTTAAATCCTTATTTATAAATCTTTTTACAACTTCATTATATCCATAATCAATTTCTTCATCTGCTAAAGATTTAAAGTTTGGTCCATGAAAAGTTACAAGCCCAGTTTTTGCATAAATTATATTTAATATAGAAGTTGGATCACTATATCCACATAGTATTTTGGGATTATGTTTTATTAATTCATAATCTAAATAATCAAACATACCATTACAGTTAAAACCACCCATTGTGCAAAATATTGCCTTAACATTTTTATCTTCAAACATTTCATTCATGTCATCAGCTTTAGCTTTTGCCGTTTCTCCATATCCTAGTGGATTATTAAAAGCATGTTTTGCAAATTTTACTTTTAGTCCTAATTTTTCTATTTTCTCTGTGGCTTTTTCTATATCTTCTTTGCATTCATCTGTAATTGGCTCAGAAGTTGATACAACGCCGTATTATATCTCCTTTTTTTAATGCTTTTGGTTTCATAGACTCTCCTTTACTTTTTCAAAAGTTCAAGCATTTTTTCTTCTGGTATTCCTAAATCTTTAAATTTAATTATTGCTTCTATTTGCATATTTTTTGAAAGCTCATCAAAATGAGTTCTTAAAAAGCTAACTTTTCCCTCATCAAATGCATATTTTAATATTTTTTCTTTTAAAGTTTCACTGTCTATGCTAGAATAATTGTCACATAAAAAGTCTAAGTTTTTATTTTCCCACTCTTTTTCTATAATAGTATCTTTCAAATCTCCATTATCTAATTTTTTAAAGTTCCTATAAACAAATGCTTCATTTCCCTTTTTATATTCCTGTGTTAAAATTTCATTTTTTATCCTTACATCAATTTCATTCAAATATTTCTCTACAAACCTTAAATCTTCTAGTTTATATATTTCATCTATTATCTCGCTTCTTATGCCAATATCTGCATTCATTAAGTCAATCCCAAGCTCCATTGTTCTTCCTTCTTTATATTCTTGCCTTAACACCTCTTTTATTCTTTCTTCTTCCTCGGCGGCTTTCATTCCCTTATCTTGTATGCTTAAATATTTCTTTTGAAGTGATGATAATTCCTTTTGATGTTTTTTTACAAATTTCATTTCTCCATCTCTTAAAGCAAGAGTTACGAGATTCTTCTTTGCCTCTTTATCCAAATCTTCAAATACTTCTTCCACATATTCTAGGTTTCCTTGTTTATATGCTTCCTTCGCTCTTGTTTCTAAATCTATATAATAATTTTCTTTTCCTATAGATTTAAAGCCATATTCATAAATAAATGCTCCTGTATAGGAAATATTTATATTATTCTCCTTAATTATTTCTCTATATTTCCATATATTTTTTCTTATTTCTGTTAAATCAAAATCTACCATTTGTTTAACTTTTTCTATTCCGTTTATTCCTTTTATAAACTTACCGTCTAACATGCCGAGATACACATAGTCTGTTGTTATTTCAACATCTTCTGGTATTTTATATTTTGCTAATCTGTAAATATATTCTTTTGGAAGATTTTCTTCTGTAAAAATAAGTTTAGCCTTACTATTTTGGAACTTTCCAAAAACTGTGCACCCTCTAAAATCGCATTTTTGAATATCTGCACTAATTTCTTTTATATTTACTCCGTCTTCAGAAACAACTATTGGGTGTATCTGAGCTAAGTTTATAATACAATTTGTGTCTTTTAGATTAATTCTAGTTGTTATAAAGATTTTTTTTCCATTATTCCTTTCTTTAGAATAACCTGCTCTAAACATGTGCAAATAAATACCACTTAAGTCTTCTCCTT
>CALXJN010000131.1 GCA_944388635.1 uncultured Clostridia bacterium | reverse complement strand
TTAGATTTTCTAAATTAATTTCCAATTTGTTCAAATGTCTTATCATTCTTCTTATTAATCTTCTTAAGATATATCCTCTATCTATATTGCTTGGTTTTCCTCCGTCTGCAATAATCATCATACTAGCCCTTAAATGTTCTGCAACAATTCTTCTACTTTCTAGAGAATCATTTTTAGCAAGTTCTTGTAATCTATCCATAACCGGTTTAAATATTTCTGTGTCAAATGGTGTTTCTTTCCCTTGAAGTAGCATATTTATTCTCTCTAGTCCAAGTCCTGTATCTACATTTCTTTGTTTTAGTTTTGTATATGTTCCGTCTGAGTGTTTATAATATTCCATAAATACATTATTCCAAATTTCAACATATTTACCACAATCACAAGAAGGATTACAATTTTCAGAACATGCTTTTTTCCCTGTGTCATAAAAAATTTCTGTATCTGGTCCGCAAGGTCCTTCTTCTCCTGCTATCCACCAATTTTCTTTTTTGCCAAAATAATATATTCTTTCTTTTGGCATTCCAACTTCTTCCCAAACTTTTGCAGTTTCTTCATCACGTGGTGCATCATTGTCTCCTGCAAAACACGTTACAGACAATTTTTCCATAGGAATATTAAGTTCTTTTGTTAGAAATTCTATTGTATATCTTATTGATTCATTTTTAAAATAATCCCCTAAAGACCAATTTCCAAGCATTTCAAAGAAAGTTAAATGTCTATTATCTCCTACTTCATCAATATCTACTGTTCTTAAACATTTTTGATAATCTGCAAGCCTTGTTCCTTCTGGATGCTTTTCTCCAAGTAAATATGGCACAAGTGGATGCATTCCAGCAGTTGTGAAAAGTACTGATGGATCATTTTCTGGTATTAATGGTGCACTTGGTATTATCTTATGTCCATGGTTTTTAAAATAGTTTAAAAATTTGTTTCTAATCTCTATTGCAGTCATTTTAATCCTTCTTTCATTAATATTTTTTAGTTATCGGTTCAAAAAGAAACAAGTAATGCTAGGCATTTCAAATTAAAAAAGCAGATACATACTTTTAAAGTACGCTTAAGCACTTTTTATTTGAAAGCCACTGTGCAAGACGCCGTTTATTTTTGAAGTGAAGTAGAACCAAATCCTCCTACTCTTTCTCCTTCTGCCATATCTCCGTCTGCTACTAAAAATTTCTCAAATATAGCTTGCCCTATACATTCACCTTTTTTTACAATAGTATCTTCTTCCTTTATATTATAAAATGCAAACATAATATGACCATCATTATCAGGGTTTCCATAATAATCCGCATCTACAACTCCTATGCTATTTGCAAGTATCAATCCTTTTTTCTTAGGGTTTGAACTTCTATTACAAAGCTTTAAATATTCATCTGGTTGCATATATGCTTTTAATCCTGTTTTTACAAGTGTTGGATTCATTCCTTTTTTGAATGAAGGAATTACTATATCCTCAGCTGCTTCTATATCATAACCAGCTGAAAATTTTGTTTTACGAACTGGCATATTTATTCCTTTATCTTCAAATCCTTTTGCGATTTCAAATCCTCTTATTTTTTCCATATCTTTCCCTCTTTTCTTGAATTTCTATATTGAAAAATTATATCATAAACTAAACAAAAAGTCTATATTTTTGCAACAAATACTATTTATTGAGAATATTGGAAAGTTTGTATAAAATTTAAATTTCTTTTGCTTGTAATACTGAGTTTGCCATTTGCGATTCTAGATAAGTCCCAAATAGCAAACTCATACAAACTTTCCGATATCATTTATTTATACTTATTGTTCATATTTATCTGTTTCATATTAAAATTAGTTAATTGTTCCAATATTTTCTATCTAAATCTCTATATTTTATTGCTTCTGTAATGTGCTTTATTTCTATATTATCTTTTTCATCTAAATCTGCAATTGTTCGCGCAACTTTTAATATTCTCCCATAAGCCCTTGCACTAAAGCCCAACTTTTCAAATGCATCTTTTAAAATTTTCTTTCCATTTTCTTCTAATTTACAATATTTTTCTATAAGTTCTGGTGTTAACTCTGAATTTGAATATATACCATATTCTTTATACCTTTGATATGCTATTTTTCTTGCCATATTTACTCTCTTTTTTATAGTTTCAGAATCTTCTTCATGATTTTCTTTTTCTAAGCTTTTGTAGTCCACTGCTTCTACTTCAATATGTATATCAATTCTATCTAATAATGGACCACTTATCTTTCCTATGTATTTATCAATTTGTGATTTAGTACACGTACAATTTTTATCCTTTGCTCCATAATACCCACATGGACACGGATTCATTGAAGCAACTAGCATAAAATTACATGGATAAGTAAGGCTTGCATTAACTCTACTGATAGTTACCTTTCCGGTCTTCTAAAGGTCCTCTCATTAATTCTAATGTATGTTTATTAAATTCTGTAAGTTCATCTAAAAATAATACTCCATTGTGTGCAAGACTTATCTCTCCAGGTTTCGGAATTTTTCCCCCACCGTATTAGAGAAACTCCTGATATCGTATGATGTGGTGCTCTAAATATTCTATTTGTAATTAGTGGTATTTTGTTGTCAATTAATCCAGAAATGCTATGTATTTTCGTAACTTCCAATGCTTCTTCTAAGCTTAAATCTGGAAGTATAGAAGGCATACATTTTGCCATCATCGTTTTTCCGTGAGCCGCGGACTTCCGAATAAGCAAGCAATTATGTCCGTCCTGCAGCTGCTACTTCTAATGCCCTTTTTACAGCCTTTTGTCCTTTTACGTTTTTGAAATTCATTTCGTATTTTGCTTTTTGTTCAAATATATTTTTTATATCTGTTTTTTCCTCTTCTATATTTATTTCACCGTTCAAGTAATCTAATAATTCTTTTAAATTACTAACACCAATTACTTTTATATTTTGTACAATTGCTGCTTCTTTCGCATTATCTTTTGGTAGTATAATTCTCTTTATACCAATTTTCGAAGCTTCAAGTGCAATAGGAAATGCACCGATTTATTTTATTAATTCTACCGTCAAGTGATAATTCTCCAAGTAACACTGTATCACTTAAATTAATATGTTTTATTTTTTCATTAGACATTAAAATTCCAATAGCCATTGGTATATCATATAATGAGCCTTCTTTTTTTGTATTAGCAGGTGATAAATTTACAACTATTCTCCTGCTTTCTAGTTTTAACCCTGTATTTTTTATAGCAGCTTTAATTCTTTCTTTAGCTTCTTTTATACTAATGTCTGGAAGACCTACAACTTCCCAAGCAGGTAATCCTCCGCGACACATCCACTTGAACATCGACTAAAATCCCACTTAGTCCATGAAGTGCCATTGATCTTATTATTGATAACATTTTTTCCTCTTTTCTTTTTTTGAATTTTTA
>CALXJN010000130.1 GCA_944388635.1 uncultured Clostridia bacterium | reverse complement strand
ATTTATTCCTTTAAACAATGCTTCTTGAACTTTCATTTTTATTTACTAACTCTCTTTGTTTTTAATCTACTAATCTTGCAACTAAATCATAATCTCTAATATCGTTCACTTCGCAAACGTGGAATGTCCCAAGTTCCATTTCTTTATCCTTCCTTATGAACACTACACCGTCTTCTTCTGGAACATCCATATATGTTCTTCCTATATAATATTTATTATCAAAACTTGTACTTTCAACTAATACTTCATATGTTTTGCCTAGTTTTTCTTCTAAGTTTTTCTTAGATATCTCTTTTTGCAAGCTCATTATCTTTTTATATCTTGCTTTTTTAGTCATATAATGTATTTGGTCTTTTAGTTTAGCAGCAGGTGTTCCGTCTTCTTTTGAATACATAAATGTTCCTAGTTTATCAAATTTAGCTTTTTTTACAAATTCATAGAGTTCCTTAAAGTCTTCCTCAGTTTCTCCTGGAAAACCTACAATTAATGTTGTTCTTATAATAGCATCTGGTATTTTATTTCTTATTTTACTAATTACATTTTCAATGCTTTCTTTATCACTTTTTCTATTCATTCTTTTTAAAACTTTATTTGATATGTGTTGAATTGGTATATCAAAGTAATTGCAAATTTTTTCATTATTTTTTACAACCTCAATTAACTCATCTGTTATTGTTTCTGGATAAGCATATAAAAACCTTATCCATTTAAATCCATCTATTTGGCAAAGTTCTTCTAATAACTCTGCAAGTTTTGGCTCTCCATATATATCAATTCCGTATTTTGTAGTATCTTGTGCGATTACAATAAGCTCCTTTATTCCTTTTTTTGCAAGTTTTCTTGCTTCTTCTAATATGTCTTCTTTTTTTCTTGATATGTATTTCCCTTGTATATATGGAATTGCACAATAAGTACAATTATTACTACACCCTTCTGCAATTTTTAAATAAGCATAGTTTTCTCCTGTAGTTATAACCCTGTTTTCAAAATTTAATTTGCAAACATTACTTTCATTTGTCCCTATAAGTTTTTGTATCTTTTCCCAAATTTTAGGATATTCTTTTATTGAAACAAATAAATCTACTTCTGGAATTAGTTTTTCTAAATCTTCTTTATATCTTTCAACTAAACAACCTATAACAATTAAATATTTGCATTTTTGCTTTTTACATTCTGCCATTTCAAGTATAGTATCTATTGCTTCCTGTTTTGCACTTTCAATAAATCCACAAGTATTTATCACAATAATGTCTGCTTTTTTCTCATCATTTACAATATCAAATCCATTTTCTTTAAATAAACCTATTACTTCTTCTGTAACAACTAGATTTTTACTGCAACCTAATGAAATGAACCCTACTCTCATTTATTTTTCCTTTCTTTTTTAAATTGTGTATTTTGGTCTTGGTTTATATGTCGTGTGTAAAAGTTTATGTGCTTCATGTCCTCCTGGTTCGCCAAGATATTCTTTATATGCTTTTTTAACATATGGATTTTCATGTGACTTTCTTATTGTGCTTTTTTCATCTATATCATATAAAGAATCTGCACGCTTTTTAAATACATTAACTACATTTCTAGTTTTTGATGATTTTATAGGTTGACCTCCACCCATAATGCAACCG
This sequence comes from uncultured Clostridia bacterium, assembly GCA_944388635.1. Classification (GTDB taxonomy): domain Bacteria; phylum Bacillota; class Clostridia; order TANB77; family CAG-508; genus JAAWPK01. The sequence continues at coordinate 4,278 of CALXJN010000130.1, read as the reverse complement.
CCTGGACATGCCATTACTTCTAGGAAGTCATAGTCCACTTTTCCATTTTTCATATCATCCATAACTTTTCTAGCATTGCTAAGTCCTGATACCACTGCTACTCTTATATCTTTTCCTGCAATATTTATAGTTGCCTTTTTTATACCTTGTTCTCCTCTTACTTGCTCAAATTCAAGTTTTTTAAGTTCTTTTCCTTCTAATACTTCTGCTGCTGTTCTGAGTGCAGCCTCCATAACTCCTCCTGTTACTCCGAATATTGCTCCTGCACCTGTTGCTTCTCCCATTGGATTATCAAAACCTGTATCTGGAAGTTCAACAAACTCAATATGTGCTTGTTTTATCATCCTTGCAAGTTCTCTTGTTGTAATAACTGCATCTACATCATCATATCCTGCACCTTGCATGTCTTCTCTTGTTCTTTCAAATTTCTTTGCAATACATGGCATAACTGAAACAACAAATATTTTGCTTGGATCTATGTTGTTTGTTTTTGCATAATATGATTTTATAATTGCTCCAAACATTTGATGTGGAGATTTGCAAGATGATACATGGTCTAGAAGTTCTGGATAGTTCATCTCGAAAAATCTTATCCAAGCTGGACAACAAGATGTTGTCATAGGTAATACTCCACCATTTTTAATTCTATCTATAAATTCGGTTGCTTCTTCCATTATTGTAAAATCTGCACCTGTATTTGTATCAAATACTTTGTCAAATCCAAGTCTTTTTAAAGCTGTTACCATTTTACCTACAACATTTGTACCTATTGGAAGTCCAAACTCTTCCCCGAGTCCAACTCTTACAGCTGGTGCTGTTTGTACCACAACATATGTATCTTCATCTTTTAACTTTTCCCATACTACATCAGTATTATCTTTTTCTTTTAATGCTCCAACTGGGCAATTTTCTATGCATTGTCCGCAAAATGTACAGTTTACATCATTTAAGCTGTGATCCTCAAATGTTGATATACAAGATGAGAACCCTCTTTCTGTACAGTCTATTGCACCTATGTCTTGTACATTTTTACATGTTGATATACATCTTCTACATAAAATACATTTATTAAAATCTCTTACTATACTTGGAGATTTATCATCTATATTATGCCTGTTTCGTTCTCCTCTATATCTTATATCTGTTACACCAAATTCTTGTGCTAATCTTTGTAATTCACAATTTCCATTTCTTACACAAGTTAAGCATTCTCTATCATGGTTTGATAAGATAAGGTCTAAAACAGTCTTTCTTGCTTCTATAACCTTAGGAGTATTTGTATGTACTACCATTCCCTCTTCGGCTTTTTGTATGCATGAAGTTGCGAAGCCTCTTTTGCCTTCAACTTCTACTACACAAATTCTACAATCTCCAATTTCATTAATTTCTTTCAAAAAACATAAAGTTGGTATATCTATGTTTACTTTTTTGGCAGCTTCAAGTATTGTAGTTCCCTTTGGCACTTGAACTTTATGACCGTCAATAGTTAAATTTATTAATTCTTCCATATTATTTTTCATTCCCTTCTTAAAGGTTGATTTTTTAATTTTATATATTCCTAAACTAGAAAAAGAATTAGTATATTGAAATAACGACGCAAGATTCTAATTATTTTTCTAGCTTATTGCATGAAATGGGCAAACACTAATACACGTTCCACATTTAATGCATTTTTCTTTATCAATAACATGTGGCTGTTTTATCTCTCCTGATATTGCACCTACTGGGCAATTTCTTTTACACATTCCACAGCCTTTACATTTTTCTGGATCAATATGAATATCTGCAAGTGCTTTGCATTCACCTGTTTTACACTTTTTATCTATTACATGTTCTTTATATTCATTCATGAAATACTTCATTGTACTAATTACTGGATTTGGTGCTGTTTGACCAAGTCCACATACTGAAGCATTCTTAATATTTTCGCATAAATCTTCTAGTTTATTTAAGTCTTCCTCTTCTCCATTTCCTTCAGTAATTTTTTGCAATATTTCTAGCATTCTCTTTGTTCCAATTCTACATGGAGTACATTTTCCGCATGATTCGTCTACTGTAAATCCGAGATAAAATTTAGCAAGATTAACCATGCATTTTGTATCATCCATTACGATTAAGCCTCCTGAGCCCATCATTGAACCTATACTTGAAAGTGATTCATAATCTATTGGTGTATCTAAATATTCTTTTGGTATACAACCTCCTGATGGTCCTCCTGTTTGAGCTGCTTTGAAATCTCTTCCATTTGGTATTCCTCCACCTATGTCATATACTATTTCTCTTAATGTTGTTCCCATAGGTACTTCTACAAGTCCTGTATTTACGACATTTCCTCCTAGTGCAAATACTTTTGTACCTTTTGATTTTTCTGTACCTATACTTGCATACCATTTTGCTCCGTTTAATATTATTTTAGTTATATTTGCATAAGTTTCTACGTTATTTATAAGGGTTGGTTTTTGCCATAACCCAACATTTGCAGGGAATGGTGGCTTTAGTCTTGGTCTTCCTGATCTTCCTTCTATTGACTCTAAAAGTGCAGTTTCTTCTCCACATACAAAAGCTCCTGCTCCAAGTCTTATCTCTATATCAAATGAAAAATCTGTGCCAAAAATATTATTTCCGAAGTATTCCATATTCTTTTGCTTGGTTTATTGCAACCTTTAGTCTTTTTACTGCTATAGGATATTCTGCTCTAACATAGATATAGCCTTTATTTGCTCCAACTGCATAACCTGCTATCATCATAGCTTCTAGTACAGCATGTGGATCACCTTCTAGGATACTTCTATCCATAAATGCTCCTGGATCTCCCTCATCTGCATTACATACCACGTACTTTTGTGTCCCTTCAGCCATTTTAGTAAATGCCCATTTCTTACCCGTAGGGAATCCTGCTCCTCCACGTCCTCTTAAACCTGAGTTTGTAATTTCTTCTATTACATCATCTTGAGACATAGTAAATAATACTTTTTCTAACGCTTTATATCCGTCAAAAGCTATATATTCATCTATATTTTCTGGATCTATTTTACCACAGTTTTTAAGTGCGATTCTTTCTTGTTTTTTATAGAAGCTTAAATCATCTAATCTTTTTACAAGAGTGCCATCTACATCTTTGCAAAGTAATCTATCTACTATCTTTCCCTCTTTTAGATGTGTGTTTATTATTTCCTCACAATCCTCTACCTTAACCATTGCATAAAATGTATCTTCTGGTCTTATGATAACTATTGGACCTTTAGCACAAAGTCCAAAGCACCCTGTCTGTATGACTTTTACATTTTCTATATTTTTTTCTTTTATTAACTTCCTAAATTCACTTGTAATATCTTCTGACTTTGAAGAAGTACAGCCTGTACCATGGCATACAAGAATATGCTTTTCGTGTGTGTTTGCTTTTAAATTTACCCTTAAATCTAGTTCTTTTCTTTTTTCTTCTCTTATCTTTTTTATCTCTTCTAAGGATTTCATTTTGCTTCTCCTCTCTTTTTTAATTTTCAATCATCATATATTCATCTAATACTTGGTCCAGCTTTTGCACTGTAGCTCTTCCATAAACTTCTCCGATTTATTGTAAAAACTGGGGCTAAACCACATGCTCCAATACATCTTGTCTCCTCAATTGAAAATTTTCCGTCAGGTGTCGTCTCTCCTGGTTCTATTTTTAATCTCTCTTTTAGTCTTTCTAATATTTTTTCTGAGCCTTTTACATAGCATGCTGTACCAAGACAAACTGCAATATTGTATTTTCCCTTTGGTTTTAACGTAAATCTTGAGTAAAAAGTTACAACTCCATATACTTCTGCAAGTGGAATATTTAAGTAATCTGCAATTCTCATTTGAGCAGCTGTTGGTATATATCCATAATGTTCTTGTACTTCATTTAAGATTTGAATTAAATTATCCTTATCTTGTGTGTAAACTTGTAAAATTTTTTCTAAATCTTCATCTTTTTGGCAATTTTCACATTCACATTTTCCCATTTTGCAATCATTCCCTTCATTATTTGTTTTCTCTTTATTATATACTTGTATTATATCAAAGTAGAACCTCTAAGACAATAGAATTTTTAAGAAAATCGAATTTTATCGAACGATTTTTATTGACAACTAAAAAAATATGTAGTATAAGTTTATATATACTTAATTTTTATTAAATCAAAACAGCTTAAGGTAAGACAAAAAGAAATCTGTTTTAGGGAAATTCTATCCTAAGAAAATCAGAAAAAGAAAAATAGCAAATAAAGGAGCGTGATATTTAGAATAAATGTTGTCA
>CALXJN010000129.1 GCA_944388635.1 uncultured Clostridia bacterium | reverse complement strand
ACGGCTCATATATCAAATTTGATGAAAATGCAGCAGTAATAATCCGTGAAGACGGAACACCAAAAGGAACTCGTATATTTGGTCCAGTAGCAAGAGAGCTTAGAGAGAAGGAGTATATGAAGATTCTATCTTTAGCTCCAGAAGTTCTTTAATTTTGAAAATAAACGTCGTCCTGCGTCGTTATTTCAAATATAAAAAATGCTCAACGTGCAGAAAGCACGCCTCCGCTTTTTTAATTTGAAATGCCTAGCATTACTCGTTTCTTTTCAAAATTAGCAGATAAATAAAAGAGCACTTTTGCTTCGTTTTAGTAAAATTTGAAAAGTAAAATAATTTAAAATAGAAATCAAATCTTTAGTCAAAAAGAAGAGGTGAGAATATGAAGATTAAAAAAGGAGATACAGTTTGCGTTTTATCTGGAAATGATAAAGGTAAAAAGGGAGAAGTTTTAGAAGTTATCCCTAAGACTGAAAAAATAATTGTTAAAGGTGTAAATATCAGAAAAAGACATATTAAACCTAGAAAACAAGGCGAAGAAGGTGGAATTATACCAGTAGAATGTGCTATACATAGTAGCAAAGTTAATGTGGTATGTCCAAAATGCAATAAGCCTGCAAGATTAGGTTATGTTATGGAAAAAGATGAAAAAGTACGTGTTTGTAAAAGATGCGGAAATAAATTAAAATAATTGAGAAAGGAGGATATTGAAACCTTATGGAAAAATTAAGAGAACAATATGAAAAAGAAGTAGTTCCAGCATTAATGAAAAAATTTAACTATAAATCTATTATGCAAGTTCCAAAACTTGAAAAAATAGTTATAAATATAGGGTTAGGAGATACAAGAGAAAACCCAAAAGCATTAGATAATGCAATAAATGATTTAAGCATTATAACAGGTCAAAAACCAATTATAACAAAGGCTAGAAAATCAATAGCTGCATTTAAATTAAGAGAGGGAGCAAACGTTGGATGCAAAGTTACATTAAGAAAAGATAGAATGTATGAATTTGCATATAAATTATTCAATGTTGCATTACCAAGAGTTAGAGACTTTAGAGGAGTTTCTACAACATCTTTTGACGGAAAAGGAAATTATTCTATGGGTATTAAAGAACAATTAATATTCCCAGAAATAGAATACGACAAAATTGATAAATTAAGAGGAATGGACATAATTTTCGTAACAACAGCTAAGTCTGATGAAGAGGCTAGAGAATTGCTTGCTCTTTTAGGTATGCCTTTTAAGAATTAATGAAAAACTTCGCATTAGGTCGTTATTTAAAATGCAAAAAATGCTCAACGTACTTTAAGTACGCTTCCGCTTTTTTGATTTTAAATGCCTACTACTGCTCGTTTTTGATTAATTCTTTGTGAAACTGAAACAAAGTTTAAAAAATTAAATTTTGAGGAAGGAGAAAAATAAAAAATATGGCAAAAAAATCAATGATTGCTAAGCAACAAAAACCACAAAAATATAAAACAAGAGAATATAATAGATGCAAATTATGTGGTAGACCACATGCTTACATTAGAAAATATGGAATTTGCCGTGTATGCTTTAGAGAATTAGCTCATAAAGGAGAGATTCCTGGAGTTAAAAAAGCATCTTGGTAATAAATTCAATTAAAAATCAGCAATCTGCGTCGTTGAACTACATAAAATTTTTTTCGATGTACAAAAGTACTATCTCAAAAAATTTTATTTGTTCGCCTAGCATCTTACTAATTTTAAATTGAATTTAAAATTAAATCTGAAATTAATAGAATTAGATAAATGATAAAAGAAACTAGATATATCTAGTACGGAAGGAGGAAAAAATGAATACAACAGATCCAATAGCTGATATGTTAACAAGAATAAGAAATGCTAATAGCAGCAAACATAAAACAGTTGATGTACCTGCTTCAAAAATGAAACTTGCTATAGCTGATATATTATTTAAAGAAGGATATATAAAATCATTTGAAGAAATATCAAATGATGTTCAAGGAACAATTAGAATAGCTTTAAAGTACGACGAAAAGGGAAATAAAGTTATAGACGGAATAAAAAGAATAAGTAAACCAGGACTTAGAGTATATGCTTCAAAAGAAGAATTACCTAAGGTATTAAATGGTTTAGGGATTGCAATAGTATCTACATCAAAAGGAATTATGACAGATAAAGAAGCTAGAAAAGAAGGCTTAGGAGGAGAAGTACTAGCTTACATTTGGTAATAAAAGAAAGTTAAGAGGTGAATATAAAATGTCAAGAATAGGAAATAGTCCTATTACAATACCAGAAGGTGTTGAAGTTAATGTACAAGGAAATCATGTTACAGTTAAAGGACCAAAAGGAACATTAGAAAAAGACGTAAATGAACATTTAACAGTTTCAGTTGAAAATGGTAAAGTTATAGTTAAAAGACCTAATGACGAGACAAACATGAAAAGTTTACATGGTTTAACAAGAACATTAATAAACAATATGGTAATAGGTGTAAAAGAAGAATTTAAGAAAGAATTAGAAATAAATGGTGTTGGTTACAGAGTTCAAAAACAAGGTAATGACTTAAATCTTACACTTGGATATTCACACCCTGTAATATATAAAGCACCAGCAGGAATTTCATTCGATGTACCAAATCCAAACTCAATAATAGTTAAAGGAATTGACAAAGAATTAGTTGGTCAAACAGCAGCTGAAATTAGAACAAAGAGATTACCAGAAGTATATCGTGGTAAAGGTATTAAATATGTGGATGAGGTTATTAGACGTAAAGAGGGTAAGACAGGTAAGAAATAAATCAAATGAAAAACTTCGCATTAGGTCGTTATTTAAAATACAAAAAATGCTCTGGCGAGAGAAAGCACGCCTCCGCTTTTTTGATTTTAAATGCCTACTACTGCTCGTTTTTGATTTGATTTAAGAGATAATAAAGATTATTTAATTTATTATAAGGAAGGAGTTGTAAAAATGGTATCTAAGACAAATAGAAAGATGGAAAGAGAAAGAAGACATATTCGTGTACGTACAAAGATTTCTGGAACAGCAGAAAGACCAAGATTATGCGTATATAGAAGCAATACAAATCTTTATGTACAAATAATTGATGACGTAGCAGGAAAAACTCTAGCTCAAGCTTCTACAATGGATAAAGAAGTAAAAACAAAACATAGTAATAAAGAAGCTGCAAAAGAAGTTGGAGCATTAATTGCAAAAAGAGCATTAGAAAGAAATATCAAAACAGTAGTATTTGATAGAGGTGGATATATATATCATGGTGTTGTAAAAGAACTTGCTGAAGCAGCACGTGAAGGTGGACTAGAATTTTAAGTCTAAAATAAATTTAAGTTAAGGAGGAAAACTCGTAAAATGGAAGAAAATAATACACTAGAATTAAAAGAAAAAGTAGTTGCCATTAGCAGAGTTGCAAAAGTTGTTAAAGGTGGTAGAACTTTTAGATTTAGTGCAGTAGTTGTTGTAGGAGACGAAAATGGACATATTGGTGTAGGAAACGGAAAAGCAGCAGAAGTTCCAGACGCTATAAAAAAAGCAATTCAAGATGCTAAGAAAAATTTAGTAGAAGTTCCAGTAGTTGAAACAACAATACCACATGAATTTGTTGGAGTAGCAGGAAGTGCAAAAGTTATGTTAAAACCAGCAGCAAAAGGTACAGGAGTTATCGCAGGAGGTAGCGTAAGACCAGTACTAGAACTTGCAGGTTATAAAGATATAAGAACAAAAGTTATAGGAACAAACAATCCTAGAAACGTAGTTTATGCAACAATAAATGCTTTAACAAATATGATGACAGTTGAACAAGCAGCTAAAAAAAGAGGTAAAAAAGTAGAAGATATATTATAATTTTTAGTCTAGAAAGGAGTGAAAAAAATGAAATTAGGTGAATTAAAACCAGCAGTAGAAAAGAAAACAAGAACAAGAGTTGGACGTGGTGTTGGTTCAGGACTTGGAAAAACATCTGGTAGAGGACATAAAGGACAAAAAGCTAGATCAGGTGGAGGAGTAAGACGTGGATTCGAAGGTGGTCAAACTCCATTATATAGAAGATTACCAAAAAGAGGATTTACTAATATTCATGCAAAAAAATATGTAGAAGTTACATTAACAATGCTTAACAAATCTAAAACAGACAAAGTTACAGCAGAAAGCTTAATGGAAGACGGAATAATAAGTAAAATAAATGATGGAATAGTAATATTAGGAACAGGTAGTTTAGATAAGAAATTAGAAGTTAAAGCTAAGAGATTTACAAAAACAGCTAAAGAAAAAATCGAAGCTGCCGGAGGAAAGATTGAGGTGGTTTAATTGTTTCAAACAATAAAAAACGCTATAAAGACTCCAGACGTTAGAAAAAAATTATTATATACAATGCTATTAATTGTTATATTTAGATTAGGCTGTTATATAACAGTACCAGGAGTAAATAGCTTAGCACTTGCAGAAGCATTAGGAGCTGGGAATGGGTTAACAGGTCTAATAGACCTAATCTCAGGAGGAGCATTCTCAAGATTCTCATTATTTGCAATGAGTATAAGCCCATATATTACAGCATCAATTGTTATACAATTATTAGCAATGGTAATTCCTGCACTTGAAAGACTTGCTAAAGAAGAAGGAGAGGCAGGAAGAGATAAATTAAATAAATACACAAAAATGCTAACAGTAGTATTAGCATTAATTGAAAGTTTAGGTATATATCTATCATATAGAAGCGCAGGAATATTCGTAGACGGTTCATTTATGACAGGTGCATTAGTTGTAATATCATTGGTTGCAGGAACATCATTACTTATGTGGCTTGGAGACCAAATTACAAATAAAGGTATAGGAAACGGAATATCAGTAATAATTTTCGTAGGTATCCTATCAGGACTTCCAAGTGGAATTATTACAGTTTGGAACCTAGTATTTACACAAGTAGGATTTTCTACAACAGGATTAATTACAGCTTTAGGAATTATAATAGGGGCAATAATTCTTGTTGCAGCAGTTGTATTTGTACAACAAGCAGAAAGAAGAGTGCCAGTTCAATATGCTAAAAAAGTTGTTGGAAGAAAAATGTATGGCGGACAAAATACTCACATACCATTAAAACTCGCAATGGCAGGAGTAATGCCAATAATATTCGCATCATCATTTTTAACATTCCCAGCAATGATAATATCAATGTTTAATACAAACATTGCAGCAGAAACTGGATTTTGGGCAACAATATATAAATTTTCAATTGCAACATCATCATCTGCAGTTCCAGTAGGATATTCAATAGTAAATGCAATAGTATACTTAGTATTAATAGTTGCATTCACATTTTTCTATACTTTTGCAACATTCAATCCAGCAGAAGTATCAAACATCATTAAGAAAAATGGTGGATTTATCCCAGGAATAAGAGCAGGAAAACCTACAACAGAATATTTAACATCAATAATATCTAAAATAACATGGTTTGGAGGAGTATATTTAGCAATAATTGCAATTCTTCCAATGCTACTTAGATTTACAAGTATAGATATCACATTTGGTGGTACATCAATATTAATCGTAGTAGGTGTTGCACTTGAAATGGTACAACAGTTAGAATCACAGATGGTTATGAGGCATTATAAGGGCTTTTTAGAATAAATTTCGAAGATAATCAGCATCTTGCGTCGTTGTTTTAAATACAAAAAATGCTCAGCGTACAAAAAGTACGCCTCCGCTTTTTTGATTTGAAACGCCTAGCAATATACTAATTCTCTTCAAAATTTAAGCGATTCAAATCAAACAATATATAAAAATATATTTTGAAAGGTAAAAAAATAATATGATAATAATTATGCTTGGTGCACAAGGAACTGGTAAAGGAACTGTTGCTGGAATTTTAAGTAAGGAAACAGGAATTCCTCAAGTTTCTACAGGAGATATATTTAGAAAAAATATCAGTGATAAGACTGAACTTGGTATAAAGGCTAATGAATATATAAGCTCAGGAAATTTAGTTCCTGACGAAATAACTGTACCTATGGTACAAGACAGATTAACTTGGGATGATGCAAAAAATGGGGTAATATTAGACGGATTTCCAAGAACAATCGAACAAGCGGAAAAGTTAGATGAAATGTTAAATAAAATGGGTAAAAAAGTTGATTTAGTAGTAAACTTAGTAACACCTAGAGATGAGATAATCGATAGAATGGTTACAAGAAGAATTTGCTCAAATAAAGATTGTAAAGCTTCATATAATATAAAGTTAGATCCACCAAAAGTAGAAGGAATTTGCGATAAATGTGGTTCTCCACTAAAGCAAAGAGAAGATGATTCAGATCCAGAGGCAATAAATAGAAGACTTGAAATATATGAAGAAAAAACAAGCCCACTCGTAAAATATTATGAGGATAAAGGCGTATTAAGAACAGAAAAAGTAAGTATTTCAATAAACAGAATGGGGGCAGATGTTGCGAAAGACTTACTTGAAATAATAAAAAAATAATATTTCAAAATTAGAAAAGAGAATCGATAATGATAGAAATAAAATCTAATAGGGAAATAGAATTGATAAAAGAAGCATGTAAGATAGTTGCACTTGTTCATAAAAAAATGGAAGAAGTAATTAAACCAGGAATATCAACCGGAGAACTTGATAAAATTGCTGAAAAAGTAATTAGAGAAAACGGAGGTATTCCTGCCCAAAAAGGGTATCCAAGCTATCAAAAAGGAGTGCCAGATTTTCCAAGCACAATATGTGCTTCAATAAATGATGAAGTAATACATGGTATCCCATCAAATAGAGTACATCTAAAAGAAGGAGATGTCATAAGTATTGACTTAGTTGCATTAAAAAATGGTTATAATGGAGATGCAGCAAGAACATTTATAGTTGGAAAAGGCAGCAAAGAAGCAGAAAAATTAGTAGATATAACACAAAAAGCATTTTTCGAAGGAATAAAATATGCAAAACCAGGATATAGAATTGGAGATATATCTCATGCAATAGGAGAATTCGTCAAGAAAAATGGATTTAGTGTTGTAAGAGAATTCCAAGGACATGGAATAGGAAGAGAAATGCATGAAGATCCAGGCATACCAAATTATGGCAAAGCAGGTACAGGACCAAGAATAGAAAAGGGAATGACACTTGCAATAGAGCCAATGGTAATAGCAGGAAAGCCGGATATACTTGAGCTAGATGACGGTTGGACAATCGTTACAGAAGATGGCTCATTATCAGCACATTATGAAAATACTATTCTTGTCACAGAAAATGAACCAAAAGTATTGACAATACTTTAAAAATGAGGTATAATACATTAGTTAATTGTAAGAAAAAATCTTAAAAAATAAGAGGAGGAAAGTAGATTGTCAAAAGAAGATGTTATAGAAGTAGAGGGAACTGTAGTAGAAACATTACCTAATACAACATTCAAAGTAGAACTAGCAAATGGACATCAAGTACTTGCCCATATTTCAGGGAAACTTAGAATGAACTATATAAAAATATTACCAGGCGATAAAGTAAAATTAGAGCTTTCGCCATATGACTTAAACCGTGGAAGAATAACATGGAGAGCAAAATAATCAATCTACAATCAATAAAGGGAGGTTTAAACAATGAAAGTAAGACCATCTGTTAAAAAAATGTGCGAAAAGTGCAAAGTAATTAAAAGAAAAGGTGTTATAAGAGTAATCTGTGAAAATCCAAAACACAAACAAAGACAAGGTTAAAATAATTTAATAATTTTAGATATTAGCACAAATTCGATGCGGCTGTATATCACTTTTTTGTGATGTATATCAAATTTGTGTTTATATATATTTATGTAAAGAAATAAAAATGGAGGTGCTTAAAAACATGGCTCGTATAGCAGGAGTTGATTTACCTAGAGAAAAAAGAGTAGAAATAGGACTTACATATATTTATGGAATAGGTGTAGCAAGTTCTAATAAAATTCTTAAACAAGCTGGAGTTAACCCAGACACTAGAGTAAAAGATTTGACAGACGATGAAGTAAATAGCATAAGAAAAATAATCGATGAAAGTTACAAAGTTGAAGGTGATTTAAGAAGAGAAGTTGCTCTTAATATCAAAAGACTTACAGAAATCGGTTGTTATAGAGGATTAAGACATAGAAAGAGCTTACCAGTTAGAGGACAAAGAACAAAAACTAATGCACGTACAAGAAAAGGTCCTAGAAAATTAGTAAGTAAAAGTAAGAAGAAATAAGGGAGGTTAATACCAAATGGCTAATAAAAATGTAACAAGAAAAACATCTAGAAGAAATAGAAAGAACATTGATAAAGGTTCAGCACATATTCATTCTAGTTTCAATAATACAATAGTTTCAGTTACAGATATGCAAGGAAATGTTATTTCTTGGGCAAGTGCAGGAGAACTTGGATTTAAAGGTTCAAGAAAAAGTACACCATTTGCTGCTGGTCAAGCTGCAGAAACAGCTGCAAAAGCTGCAATGGAACATGGATTAAAGACTGTAGAAGTATTTGTAAAAGGACCAGGTTCTGGTCGTGAAGCTGCAATTAGAGCTCTTCAAACAGCTGGGTTAGAGATTAGTGCTATTAAAGATGTAACACCAATACCACATAATGGTTGCAGACCACCAAAAAGAAGAAGAGTATAGGATAATTAGAGAAAGAAAGAGGTGTAAAAAATAGATGTCAAGATATAAAGACGAACAATGTCGTATATGCCGTAGAGAAGGACAAAAACTATTTTTAAAAGGTTCAAGATGCTATACAGACAAATGTGCAATATCAAGAAGAAATTATGCTCCAGGTGAGCACGGACAAAAGAAAGCAAAACTTTCAGAATATGGTGTTCAATTAAGAGAAAAACAAAAAACTAAAGCTTTTTATGGAGTTAGAGAAGACCAATTTAGAAAATATTTCGAAATGGCTGCTAGTAAAAAAGGAGTAACTGGTGAAAACTTACTTCAAATTCTAGAAAGCAGATTAGACAATGTTGTATATAGATTAGGATATGGTTCTTCAAGACCACAAGCAAGACAACTAGTAAACCACGGATTATTTGAAGTTAATGGTAAAAAAGTTAGTATTCCATCTTACCTAGTTAAAGCAGGAGATGTAATAAAAGTTAGAGAAAATAAAAAAGATAAAACAATAGTTAAAGAAAATGTAGAAGTAAATGCTTCAAGACCTGTTCCAGCATGGTTAGAAAAAAATGCTAGCGATTTAAGCGGTAAAGTAATAAGATTAGCATCTAGAGAAGATGTAGACATTCCAGTAGAAGAGCATTTGATAGTTGAGTTATACTCTAAATAGTGGCTAGAAGTTAGACAATCAAAAACAGTAGGATGAAAGACATAAGTAAAAAAAGAAAAGTTGAAGTAGAGTATAAAGGTAAAATTACCCTCTAATCTCTAACTTCTAAAGTAGGAGGTAAAAATGATAGAATTTGAAAAGCCAAATATTGAATGTACAAATATGGATGAACAAAATAACTATGCTAAATTTATATGTGAACCACTTGAACGTGGATATGGCGTAACAATTGGAAATTCATTAAGAAGAATATTACTTTCATCACTTCCAGGATGTGCTATAACAAGCATAAAAATCGACGGCGTAGTACATGAATTTTCAACAGTACCAAACGTAGTTGAGGATGTTTCTGAAATAATAGTAAATTTAAAAGGCGTTAGATTCAAATCACATGACAACGAAGACAAAATAGTCAAAATAGACTTCAAAGGTGAAGGAGAAGTTACAGCAGGAGATATTATTACTGACGGAACAATAGAAGTATTAAATCCAGAATTACATATAGCAACTGTTTCAGAAGGTGGACATCTTACAATGGAAATGACAGTTGAAAAAGGTAGAGGATATAATACAGCTGCTAAAAACAAAAAAGAAAATCAAGACATATCTGTATTACCAATAGACTCAATATTTACTCCAGTAAAAAAGGTAAATTATCAAGTAGAAAATACAAGAGTAGGTCAAATGGTTGACTTTGATAAATTAATAATAGAAGTATGGACAGACGGTAGTTTAAAACCATATGAAGCAATAAGTTTAGCTGCTAAAGTTATAACAGAACATTTAGCATTATTTATAGATTTATCAGAAGCTGCTAAAAACACACAAATAATGGTAGAAAAAGAAGAATCTAAGACAGCAAGAGTTCTAGAAATGTCAATAGAGGACCTAGAATTAACTGTAAGAAGCTTTAACTGCTTAAAAAGAGCAGGAATTTCTACAGTTCAAGATTTAGCAAATAAAACAGAAGCAGATATGATGAAAGTAAGAAATCTAGGTAAAAAATCATTAGATGAAGTTACAAATAAGCTTCATTCGTTGGGATTGGATTTTGCTCAAGAAGAGTAGTTTGAAAAATAATCAGCATCTTGCGTCGTTGTTTCAAATACAAAAAATGCTTAACGTACACTAGTACGCCTCCGCTTTTTTGATTTGAAACGCCTAGCAATATACTAATTCTTTTCCAAACTAAAATTTTGAAATGAACATAGCACTGTTTGTTTCTTTTCAAAATTGAGTGCTTAAAAGAGAAAATGGTTATTATATAGAAAAAGCTAAAAAGGAGGATAATCACAAATGGCTAGAAATAGAAAATTAGGTAAAACAACTGCTCAAAGATTAGCTATGCTTAGAACACAAACAACAGATTTACTAGTAAATGGAAAAATACAAACAACAGAAGCTAGAGCTAAAGAAGTTAAAGCAATTGCAGATAGTATAATATCACTTGCAATAAAAGAAAAAGATAACTTTGAAGAAGTTGAAGTAAAAGTTGTTCGTGCTAAAATAGATAGCAAAGGTAATAAAGTTACTGAAGTTGCAAAAAGCAAAAACGGTAAAGAATATGTAAAAGTTGTTAAAGAAGAAGTTACAGAAAAAAGACAAAAAGATAATCCATCAAGATTAAATGCAAGAAGAAAAATAATGACAAAAGTAAACAAAGTAAAAGATAGCAATGGTAAAAATATAGATTTACCAGGAAAACTATTTAATGAAATAGCTCCAAAATATGAATCAAGAGTTGGTGGTTATACAAGAATTATCAAACTTGGTAAAAGAAGAGGAGATTCAGCAGAAATAGTTATACTTGAATTATTATAATAGGATATAAAAGCCCTTGTTCACAAGAATATGGGTTTTTATTTTTTGCTTTTGCTGTTTAGAACAGATTTGCCATTTGGGACTTATCTAGAATCGCAAAGAAGATAAAATTAAATATTTTATCTTCTTTTAGCAAACATCTCACAACTAGTGAATTAGAATCGTTCCCAAACGACCAAAATCCCAAATTTTCTAAAAATCATTGTGACTCGTAAATGAAAATGTCTCAATTTTTTAACTCGTTCGTAAGTGAAAATGTCTTAATTTTATTTGTTTAATAATTGCTGTTAAGTAGTTTGTAAATAAAAATGTCTTTAAAGAACTAGTATAAAAACTAGTTCTTTATATAATTTCTCCACGGATGATTAGGAGCAGGTTTATGTGCTTTAGAACGATTTATTTCTTCTATTGTTTTTGTTGTCTTTTGATAGACTTTCTTTTTAGGGGCTTCTATTTCAGAAAGAATATATAAATTATCTTCAATATTACACCAATATGTATAATCGTAAGCTATAATCAAGGTGCATAAAGTGTTTCGTGAAAAGCTAATAATTTCACCTGTTTCAATATCTACTGGAACATAATAAATTCCTTTATACTTAATTGCCGAAGAATTATCCACTTTTCTGATATACTGTTCTGATATGATAATATTTAATTCTTCTAAACTATATTTGTTTTCTCTCATATCATTTTTTTCTGGATTAATTTCATAGGCAAATTTTGAATTCATTTTAGGTATAAATACTTCATTTAAATATTTATTAGCTTCATCATCATCCATAATGTTCTCATGCCTTAACTCTGCTATCAAACGTCCTTTAAAAGTTTTGTTCTCTCTTTCAACATTTGGCTTAAATAATGGATCACTACTTGAAGAAAGATATATTTCTAATTCTTCACAAATTCTTCCAAATTGTGTTGCATTCAAATTACTTTTAGTTTTAACATTATTTACTGAAAAAGTACCTCTTTTATCCGTTTTTATTTTCTTAGGAATACCATATTTAGTTATTACATTCATAAGCATTATGTAATATCCTCTTGTCGTTTCTTGAATGTCAAACCAACCATATAATACTCTTTTAGTCGCTTTATCAACTGCTAAATGAAGTGCTCTTGCTTTTTCTCCATACCAAATTGCAAATGCTGCATCCATTTGAACTTCTTGTCCATAATTATATAATAATGAAGAACGTCTAATATGTTTTTGTTTTTCTATTTCTTGTCTTTTTTGGTATATCGTTATTTGCTCTTTTGTTGCTTCTTTTTGACGTATTGCTTTTTTCATATTTGCATTATATAATTTAATTGTTTTATGTTGGGCTTCAGGAGAAATAATATCTGCTTCATTTAAAATATTATCGATGCTTTTTGGGGATAGCTGATATTTTTCCCTGATTTCCTCATAAAAATGTGTAAAATTATAATCAAAATATTCTGTTATATAAAGATTTACTATTTCTTCTTTTATATTTTCCGATATTTTCTTTTTACTTTCTCTTCCTCTACTTTTATGTATAAATCCAGCTTCTCCATCATTTTTATATTTTAAAATTAGACGGTCTATTTGCCTGGTTGTTATTTCCAAAATTTCAACAGCTTCTCTTTTAGTACATTCACCTCCTAATATTTTCTTGATAGTATTTAATTTTTTCAATTCTTTCTCTGTCATTTGTAACATAATTTACCTCCTTTGAGGTAAATTATAAGACATTTTTATTTACGAACAAAAAAAGAAACTAATTTTTTATAGTTCCTTTTTTTGAGACATTTTTATTTACAAACTAAATCATTTTTTGAGACATTTTCATTTACGAGTCACACAAAATCCCAAATTTTCTAAAAATCATATTGAATTTTGCTCTAATTTGTGATATAAATTTATAAGGTAAATAAAAATTTGGGAGGAAACTATGGATAAAAAAGAAAATAAAGAGAAAAAGCCAAAAGATAAAAAGAAATTTATAAAAAGTTTAGTTATAATAATAATGATAGTAGCATTACTTTTATCAGTTGCCGCATCATTAATATATAATGTAATATACTATTCTAGCTTATAGAAAAGAGGAAAATATGAATACTAGTTTAACAAGTGGTTTATCTACAAACTTATGGGATGTCATACTTACATACTCACAAGATTTATATACAAATCCATTAAAATTTTTAACATTAATAATTGATATAGGCTTAGTTGTGCTATTATTTACAAAATTATTTAAAATCGTAAAAGATTCAAGAGCAGGGCAATTACTTAGAGGAATTCTTTTAATAATAGTTGCAATGGCACTTAGTTCAATATTGCAATTAAATATATTAAACTATATTTTAACATCATTTATGACATATGGTGTGGTATTAGTCGTATTGTTCCAACCAGAGCTTAGGAGGTCATTAGAAGAACTTGGAAGTAATAAATTAACTAGATTTTTCGGCTTAGATAAAGATATAGATACAAGAACAAAAGAAGAAATATATAAGATTGCAATAGCAGCCTTCGAACTTTCTAAATCAAGAACAGGAGCACTTATAGTATTAGAAAGAGATATAGCAATAAAAGATATAATTTCTACTGGTATTGCAATAGATTCAGAAATATCTCCACAATTACTTGTAAATATATTTATTCCAAATACACCACTTCATGACGGAGCAGTTGTTATAAGTGGAGGAAGGATAAAAGCAGCAGCATGTATGCTTCCACTTGCAGGAGATAAAGATATCGCAAGAGAACTTGGAACAAGACATAGAGCAGCAATAGGAATATCAAAAGAATCAGATGCAATTGCAGTAGTTGTATCAGAAGAAACAGGAAAAGTTTCAATTGCAAAAGACGGAGTATTAATTGCAGATGTAAAAGAAGAAACTTTGAAAAAAATCTTAATCAAAAACTTAATAATAAAGAAAAAAATAGACAGCAAAGGTAAACTAGAAGCATTCAAAGAAAAAATTAAATAAGAAAACAAAAAAGAATAATAAAAATTTTAGTCAATTATAACATTTTTTATTAACAAAAGAAATAATAAATAGATAAAAAATGTCATGATTGACTAAATTTATATAATAAAAAATGTACAAAAATAAGGAGAAAATAGATGATTGTTGATATAAAAGATTTAGACTTTAAAAGATTACAACTTGGAAGAAGTTATGAGGAAACACGATACGCAAGAGGAAACATATTATATAGAAGAGGATCTGTAGAAATACAAAAAGTAGAACTTAATGAAGATAATACATATACGATAGAAGCACATGTAAAAGGAAGTCAAGAACAAACTTATCAAACAACTTTGTTAATCTCAGGTAACTTTATACAAGACAGTTCTTGTACATGCCTAGATTATAAAGCTGGAAATCTATGCAAACACATAATAGCAACATCTATGGAAGCAATAGCACCGCATTATGCAAGTACAATAGAAGGAAAAAAAGAAATAGAAGAAAAGCGAGAAATGCTAAGAAGAAAAAAAGAAGAAGAAAGAAAAAGATTAGAATATGAAGGAAAATATCGTAACAGCTTAAAAACAATCAATTTATATAAAGATGATGAAAAAGAAAAAGAATTATATAAATTAGATTTAGAAGAATTATATAAACAAACAATAAACGAAAAGAAAAATAAACAAAAATTTACTCAATTAAAAATAGAATATACAATTGAAATAGAAAATAGTGAATCACTAAAAATAAAGTTTAAAATTGGAGCTAATAGAATGTACATATTACATAGTATTGATGATTTTTATCAAGCATATAAAAATGAAGAAGAAATATACTATGGAAAACAGCTAAGCTTTATACCTAAGAGAGAAATTTTTGAAGAAGAATCGCAAAAATTGTTTGACTTTATTATAAAATATGCTGAAATATTAGAGTATGTTAAAAGATATGAAAGCTATTCATACGGTTATACTAGATATAATAATAGAGAAATGATTATTAGTTCTAAAAATATAGATGAATTTTTTGATATAACAAAAGGTAAAAGTTACGAAACTCCAAGGGGAGAATATAAATTTACAGATGAAAAATTAGAAATAAAAGGAATTTTAAAAAAAGAAATAGTAAAAATTCCAGATTATAGCTCTTTGTATGGCAGATATTATGAAAGAAAATTAAGTGAAGAATATACTTTTAGATTGAATATAGCTGATTATGAAATATTAATATCTGATGAAAAAATGTATATTTTTTACCAGAATAAAATATACGAATTAAACAAAGACAAAAAACTTTTAAAACTATTTAGAATATTTGAAAATGACGATGTAATATTAGTGCCAGAAGATAAGTTAGAAGAATTTAAGAAATTTGTACTTCCTAATATAAAATATTTAGAAACAGAAAATTTACCAGAAGATGTAGCAAAAGAAGGTATAATTGCAAATAAACTAGCTTCAAAAATATTATTAGATACAGATGATATGGGAAATATATTATTAGAATTAAAATTTTGCTATTTAAATAAAGAATTTAATATATTAGATGAAAAATATAAAGATTATGTAACTGAAAATCATATAATAAGAGATATACCATTAGAAACCGAAGTTATAAAAAGAATATTCATAGACGGATTTGAATTAAGCGAAGGAAAAAAAGAATTTGTAATGAAAGATGCAGACGATATCTATGAATTTTTGCAATATAAAATAGAAGGCTACATGAAAGATTATGAAGTATTGGCAACAGATAGATTTAAGAATAAAGAAATAAAGCAACCTAAAATTTCAAATATAGGGATACGAGTTGATAATGGTTTATTGGAGTTAGACATATCTAAGATTAACATTGATACGACTGAGATTAAAGATATTCTAAAAGATTATAATATCAAGAAAAAATATCATAAATTAAAAAATGGAGACTTATTAGATTTAACCAATAGTGAAGATTTAAAAATTTTAAATGAGCTGTCTACAACATTAGATATAGATTATTCGAAAATGAAAAATGGAGTTGTAAATCTTCCAGTAAATAGAAGTATATATTTAGAAAAGTTATTATCTGATAAAGGTATAAATACTTCAACAAATGAAGAATTTACAAAGCTTATAGGAGGCATAACAAATAGTGAAAATTCAGAAGAGATAATAATAGATGAAGAATTAGACAAAAAACTAAGAGAATATCAAAAAACAGGGTACAAATGGTTAAAGACATTAGCAAAGTATAAGTTTGGCGGGATTTTAGCAGATGATATGGGACTAGGAAAAACATTGCAAATTATAGCAATATTAAAGGATGAACAAAAAGCTAAAGAAAAAACAACATCAATAGTTGTTTGCCCAAGTACATTAGTGCTTAATTGGAAATCTGAAATAGAAAAATGGTGCGATAAAATAAAAATAATGATTATAACAGGTACGGCAGAAGAAAGAAAAGAAAAACTAAATCATTATGAAGATTATGATTTAGTAATAACATCATACGATTTGCTAAAAAAAGATGTTGCAAATTATGAAGATAAAAAATTTAAGTATATTATTGCAGATGAGGCACAATATATAAAAAATGCTACGACACAAAATGCAACATCACTTAAAAGTCTAGAAGGAGAAATAAGATTCGCATTAACAGGAACACCTATAGAAAATTCAATAGCAGAACTATGGTCTATATTTGACTTTGTAATGCCAGGATATTTATATAATTATAATAAATTTAAAAAGAAATTTGAAGAACCTATACTAAAAGATGAAAATAAAGAAAAGTTAATACAATTAAAGAAATTAATTAGTCCGTTTGTCTTAAGGAGAGTAAAAAAAGATGTATTAACAGAATTACCTGAGAAAAATATAACAATAATGAAAAGTAAAATGGAAGCGGAACAAGAAAAAATATATTCAGCATATCTAGCACAAACAAAAAAAGAAATATCAGAAGAATTAGAAAATAGTAGCTTCGAAAAAAGCAAATTTAAAATACTTATGCTATTGACAAGGCTTAGACAAATTTGCTGTCATCCAAGTTTATTTATCGAAAACTATAATGGAGGCTGTGGAAAGCTAAATCAATGCATAGATTTAACTATTGATGCAATAGAAGCTGGACATAAAGTACTTATATTTTCTAGTTATACATCAATGTTCGAAATAATTGAAAAAGAATTGCAAAGAAAAAACATAAAGTATTTTAAACTAGTAGGAGAAACACAAATAAGTAAAAGAATAGATATGGTAGATGAATTTAATAATAAGCCAGAGATAAAAGTATTTTTGATTTCACTAAAGGCAGGAGGAACAGGGTTAAACTTAACATCAGCCGATGTTGTAATTCATTATGATCCTTGGTGGAATATATCAAGTGAAAATCAAGCAACAGATAGAGCATATAGGATAGGGCAAAAAAATAGTGTACAAGTATATAAACTTATAACAAATAATTCTATTGAAGAAAAAATAAATAAAATGCAAGAACGAAAAGAAAAACTCTCAAAAGACATTCTTTCAACAGAAGAAACATTTATAAGTAAAATGTCGAAAAAGGAAATTTTAGACTTATTTGAATAATTCTAAAATAAAATCACTTATATAATACATTCTTTTCACAGATAGTTCACAAATTGATTGTAATATATAAAATGAAATAAGTTATAAGGGTAACTATATAAGAAAGGAAGAAAGTAAAATGGAAGAGAACGAAAATAATACAAATAATTCTAACACTTCTAATAATACAACTTTTAAAAGTGTAAATAATGTTACAAAACAAAAAGTAGGATTTACAAAAGGTGTACTTATACCATTCTTATCAGGAATAGTAGGAGCAAGCTTAGTTGTCGGAGGAGTTTTTGGAGTTACAGAAGTAAGAACAAAATTAATGGAAATTACAGGGAAAAATACATCAGCACAATCACAAAGCACTACACAAAATCAAGGGCAAGTCAATGCAACAGCAGTATCTCTAACAGAATATTCTGATACAGCAATAGGGGTTGCAGCTAAGGTATTACCTTCAATAGTAGGTATTGAGATTGAATATAATGTAAACTCAATCTTTGGAACCTCTAAGGCAACAGCATCAGGCTCTGGAATAATAATATCAGAAGACGGATATATTTTGACAAATAACCACGTAGTTAGCTCAGAAACAACAAACTCACAAAATAGCTTTTACCAAGTATCAACAGCAACAAAGATAAAAGTAAAACTATATAATGATGATAACATATATGAAGCACAAATAGTCGGAACAGATGACGAAACAGACCTAGCAGTTATTAAAATAGAAAAAACAGGACTTACAGCAGCAGAATTTGCAGATTCAAGCACAGTGCAAGTCGGAGAATTTGCAATGGCAATTGGAAATCCACTTGGATTATCAACAAGTGTAACATGTGGAATAGTAAGTGCAGTAAACGTAGAAGTTACAGCAGATAATCAAACATACCATGCTATTCAAACAGATGCAGCAATAAACTCTGGAAATAGCGGAGGAGCATTAGTTAATAGCCAAGGTCAAGTTATAGGAATAAATACACTAAAACTTGCAGGAGAAGGTGTAGAAGGTATTGGCTTTGCAATTCCAATAAATGACACATTAGACGTAACGAGCCAATTAATTGAACATAAAAAAGTATTAAGACCATATGTTGGTATTACAGGTAGAACACTAGATGAAAACACAGCAAAACAATATAATCTTATTGTTGGTGTTTATGTACAATCAGTAGACGACTTTTCAGCAGCACAACTTGCCGGAATTCAAGCAGGAGATGTAATAACTGAATTTGACGGAAAGTCTGTAAAAACTGTTGACGAAATTACAGAGATAAAGAATGAACATAATATAGGAGATACAGTAACTTTAAAAATTTACAGAAATGGAGAATATAAGGACCTAGAATTAACATTCCGCGAAGAACCATAATGTAAAAAATATGAAAAATGCTTAAGCAAATTGCTTAGGCATTTTTCATATGTATATTATCTTTATATCATATAATAGTTCTGATTATTACAAGGTTGCTATTTTGCTTTTCTTTGGATAAGGTTCTTTTTCATCAGTTAAATAAGAAATATAGTCTATTGATGTTTTATAAAATTTTGCAAATAAAGCGATTGTATCTAAAGGAGGGATTCTTTCTCCTCTTTCATATCTAATATAGGAATTTTTAGCAATATATGCAATTTTTGCGCATTCTTCTTGTGTCAAATCATTGTCTTCCCTTAATTCTCTTAATCTTGTGCGCATTTCATCACCCCTATTTATTATACAAAAATACTCCGAATGGGGTTGACAAAATGCTCCGTATGGGGTATTATTAATTTACAAGAATTATAAATTCTATTTTCATAAATAAAACTTCTCTCTTTATGGTTGGGAATCAAAGTGGTTTTGGTTTTATTTGGTTTTGACTTTTAACCATTTGGTTTCTAACCGTAAGGAGAGAAGTTTAAAAGAAAAACCAAACGAAGGAGGAAGCAAAACCAAACATGAAAACGAAAGTTAAACCAAACAAAAATGCCTTGATTTTAGGGCTTATTAATTATACCCCAAAACAAGGTACAAATATCAAAATCAAAGAAGAGCAAGGAATTACTTTAATTGCCTTGCTAGTTACAGTAATATTACTTGTCATACTCGTAGGAGTTGCAGTAAGTCAAATCACAGGAGATGAAGGGATAATAGTCGGAACAGAAGAAGCAGTAGATGACTACAAGTATCAGCAATATAAAGAGCAGATAGAGCAATTAGTACATAGTATTATCCTAGCAGATAGCTTAGCAGGAAGAACGACAACAGTAACAAGTATGGCAGAAGATATGGAACAGGAGTCATGGGTAAAATCAGCAGTACCAAATGAAGAAAGTAAAGATATAATTGTTACTGTACAAGAGGGGTATGTATATCAAGTATATTATGATGAGCTAACAGGAATGAGTAGTGTAGATAATGTAGGAACAGAAGATGGAGCAAGTTTGCCAACAGTAACAGCAACATATAATAAAGAGACATATACGATAGAAGTAACAGCAAGCTGTGAAGATGGAATAACAAAGATAGAGTTAATCTATGGAGGAGAAGTAGTACAAACAGCAAATAGTGAAACAGCAAGCTTTGAAGTAGAAGAGTCAGGATGGTATCAAGTAAAAGCAACATCAGGAAAAGGGAAAACAAGATATGCAAATGTAAGAGTATCAAACGAAGTAGGAGCACCAAGTATAGAAGTAACATCAAATGGAGAGAGCGAAAATGACTGGTATGGAAAAGATAATGTACCAGTAGAAGTAACGATAAGTACAGGAGAAGGAAATGTAAGTGGAATATACTATAAAAAGAATACAGATACAGACTATACATATGTAGAAGGAAAGAGCACGCTAGTTCCAATAAATACATCTGGAAGAACAGTAATATATGC
>CALXJN010000128.1 GCA_944388635.1 uncultured Clostridia bacterium | reverse complement strand
ATTCTAGGGATGTTCCCTAGAATTGCTATTTAAGGAAACCTTGTCTTAGTTGTTCTTCTGCTTCTTTTTCACTTAGCCCTAATGTCATTAGTTTTGTTAATTGCTCTCCTGCTATTTTCCCAATTGCTGCTTCGTGTATTAAGTTTGCTTCTACATTGTTTGCTATGATTTCTGGTATTGCAATTACCTTTGCTTTATCTTTTATTATTGCATCACATTCCACATGTCCAAAGCATTTTGAGTTTCCTACAACATTTGATTTAAATTCTTGAACTGATTTATCTACAGCTACTGATCTAGATGTTACATGGGTGCTTGCATTTTCTCCATTTAGCTCTACATTAAATTCTGTTTTTGCAGTTTGAGTTCCATGTGTCATTATTTTTTCAGACACTACTAAATTTGTATTGTCTTCTAAAATTCCCTTTGTAACTCTTATTGTAGAATCTACTCCCTTTATTTGTACGCTTTCCATTTCAAGTGAGCTACCAGATTTTAGGTGCACTTCTGTTACAGGATTTAGTACTCTTTTTCCAGTTCCCTTTCCTTCTCCATAATGTTTTTCTATATATCTTACTTTTGCACCTTCTTCTAAGAAGAATCTATGAATTCCATCGTGCTGCGAGTCTTTATGATGGTCATTATGTATTCCACATCCTGCTATGATTACTACATCTGCATTTTTGCCTATGTAAAAATCGTTATATACAACATCTTTTAATCCACTTTCTGTAATGATAACTGGAATATGTACAAATTCAAATTTTGTATTTTCTTTTACGAAAATATCTATTCCTGATTTATCTTCTTTTGTCACAATGTTTATATTTTCTGTAATTTGTCTTTCTATTCCTTTACCATTTTTTCTGATGTTGTATGCGCCTTTAGGAGTACCCTCTATATCTGCTACTTCTTTTAGTAATTCTAAATCTACATTATCCATTAGCAGCACCTCCTATTTTGCAACAACCTGTTCGTTCTGTTTTTAAAATATCGCTCATCACTTCTTCTTTGCTACCTATTTTTTCTATTTTTCCACTGTTTAATAGTATAATTTCGTCAGCTATATTTAAAATTCTCTCTTGATGAGAGATTATTATAATCGTTCCTTTTATAACTTTTCTCATGTCTTCAAATACTTGTATTAAATTGTTAAAACTCCATAAGTCAATTCCTGCTTCTGGTTCGTCAAAGATTGTTACTTTAGAGTTTCTAACAGCTACTGTTGCAATTTCTATTCTTTTTAATTCTCCTCCTGATAGCGAGCTGTTTACCTCTCTATCTACATAGTCTCTTGCACATAATCCTACTTTTGAAAGTATCTCACATGCTTCTTTTCTTTTTATTTCTTTTTCAGCTGATAATTTTAAAAGGTCATATACTGTTATTCCTTTAAACTCAACTGGCTTTTGAAAAGCAAATCCTATTCCTTCTTTTGCTCTTTTATCTATACTTTTTTTTGAAATGTCTTTTCCATCTAAAATAACTTGTCCAGTATCTTGCTTTTCTATTCCCATTATTATTTTTGCAAGAGTAGATTTTCCGAGATCCATTTGGACCAGTTATTACTACAAATTTATCTGAATCTAGTTTTAGATTTATATCTTTTAGTATATCTTTGTTTTCCCTATTGAAACATATATTTTTTAATTCTAATATTCTTATCCTCTCCTTTCTTTTTAAAAATATCTATATCACTTAAATTTATACTATTAAACATTAATATAATAGCACTTTTGTTAAAATTATTCAAGATTATATAGTCTTTTTTTAATTTTAATAAGAAGTGTGATGTGCGAAGTGTGAGGTGTGTTTTAGGGTTATTCTACGCAAGGCTTACCTTAATTTCACACATCCCACATCACACTTCTCACTTCCCATTCAAATTTCAATTTTTGTTTTAGAATTTTCTTCAACGAACAGGCGAACACAGTTCGCCCCTACAGGTTGCATTAATTAGATGAAAAAAGGGCGGAAATGAATTCCGCCCCTACATTCATCATATATTATAAAAATATTTTATTTGTTTAATCCTTTTCTTCCTGGATATATTGCTAAATCTCCAAGTTCTGCTTCTATATTTAATAGTCTATTGTATTTTGCAACTCTATCTGTTCTACATGGTGCTCCTGTTTTTATTTGTCCAGCATTTGTTGCAACAGCTACATCTGCAAGTGTTGTATCTTCTGTTTCTCCTGAACGATGTGATACAACTGCTGTATATCCATTTTTCTTTGCAAGTTCTATTGCATCTAGTGTTTCTGTTAATGTTTCAATTTGATTTAGTTTAATTAATATACTGTTTGCAATTTTGTTGTCTAGACCTTTTTGTAATCTTTTTATATTTGTTACAAATAAGTCATCTCCAACTAATTGTATTTTTTCTCCTAATTTTTCTGTTA
This sequence comes from uncultured Clostridia bacterium, assembly GCA_944388635.1. Taxonomy (GTDB): domain Bacteria; phylum Bacillota; class Clostridia; order TANB77; family CAG-508; genus JAAWPK01. The sequence goes on along the minus strand of CALXJN010000128.1, from coordinate 2,175 downwards.
GCTTTTTCCATCCTTCCCAGTCTTCTTCTGCTAGTCCATCTTCTATTGATATAATTGGGTATTTGTTAGTTAAGTCTACTAAGTATTCTATCATTTCGTCAACTGTTTTTAAATCGTCTGTTTTCCAGAAATAATAGTATCCTTCTTTTCCTATTTTTTTAGCTTCGTCATACATTTCTGTGCTCGCTACGTCTAATGCAAGTACTACATCTTCTCCTGGTTTGTATCCAGCTTCTGTAATTGCTTCTACTATTAATTTTAGTGCTTCTTCGTCACTTGATAAGTTTGGAGCAAATCCTCCTTCATCTCCAACACCTGTTGAAAGTCCTTTTGATTTTACAACTTTTTTAAGTGTGTGGTATATTTCTACTGCCATTTGCATGCATTCACTAAATGTTTTTGCTCCTACTGGCATAATCATAAATTCTTGAATATTTACAGTATTATCTGCGTGTTTTCCACCATTTAATATATTCATCATAGGAACTGGCATAGTTTTTGCATTTGCTCCTCCTATGTATCTGTATAGACTCATTCCTAAAGAATTTGCTGCTGCCTTAGCTACAGCAAGAGAAACACCAAGTGTTGCATTTGCTCCTAATTTTCCTTTGTTTTCTGTTCCGTCTATTTCTATTAACTTTTTGTCTATTTCTACTTGGTCAAATACATTCATTCCTTCTAGTTCTTTTGATATAATTTTGTTTACATTTTCTACTGCTTTTAATACACCTTTTCCTAAATATCTTGATTTATTTCCATCTCTTAATTCTACTGCTTCAAAACTTCCTGTTGATGCTCCTGATGGAACCATTGCTACTCCGTTTGTTCCTTCTTCTGTAATTACTTCAACTTGTACAGTTGGATTTCCTCTAGAATCTAATACTTCTAAAGCTTTTACTTCTTCAATTGCTAAATATTCCTTCATGTAAATTTCCTCCTTTAAAAATTAATATATATGTATAGGGAATATCCCTATTATAAACAAATTAATCTTCTTTTTTGTATTCTTCTTCCTCTTCTTTAATTATCCACCTTCGCTGTTATGTACAAATGTAAATACATTTCTATCATTTGGTTCTATAATCCAATATTCTTTTGCTCCTTTTCTATTAAGCTGTCACCTGTCATTTCTTCTGGCTTTTTTATTCCCATAATATCTAGCATTGTTGGTGTAAGGTCGGCAAGTCTTCCTTCTTTTAATTTTGCATCTTTTCCAATTAGTATTAAAGGTACTGGATTTGTTGTATGTGCTGTATGTGGTTCTCCTGTTGCATAGTCTATCATTTGCTCTGAATTACCGTGGTCTGCTGTAATTAAAAGCACTCCTTCATTCTTTTCTACTGCTTCTACTACTCTTCCTACACATTTATCTATTGTTTCTAATGCTTTTATTGCAGCTTCTAGGCTACCTGTATGCCCTACCATATCTGGATTTGCATAATTTAAAATAATAGTATCGTATTTTTTAGAATTTATTGCCTCTACTACTTTATCTGTTACTTCTATTGCACTCATTTCTGGTTTCATATCGTATGTTTCTACTTTAGGTGAAGGAATTAAAATTCTATCCTCTCCTGGGTATTGTTTTTCTTCTCCACCATTAAAGAAAAATGTAACGTGTGCATATTTTTCTGTTTCTGCAATTCTAAGTTGTGTCATTCCTTTTTTGCTTATAATTTCTCCAAATGTATTTTTTATTTCTTCTTTCTTAAATGCTATATGAACATTTTTTATTGTTTCGTCATAATTTGTAAAACATACATAGTACAATGGGAAATATTCTCTTTGGAATTCTTTAAAATCTTTATCTACTAATGTTCTTGTAATTTCTCTTGCTCTATCTGGTCTAAAATTAAAAAATATTACAGAATCGTTTTTTGAAATTGTTGCAATTGCTTCATTGCTGTTGTTACAAATTACTGTAGGTTCCACAAATTCATCAAAAACTTCTTTTTGATATGATTTTTCTATTGCAATTGTTGCTGATGTTTCTTTTTCTCCTTCTCCATGCACTAAAGCATTGTATGCTCTTTCAATTCTTTGCCAACGTTTATCTCTATCCATTGCATAAAATCTTCCGGTAATACTTGCAATTCTTCCTACGCCTTTTTCTTCCATTTTCTTTTCTAAATCTACTATATACCCTTCTGCAGATGCTGGTGGTGTATCCCTACC
>CALXJN010000127.1 GCA_944388635.1 uncultured Clostridia bacterium | reverse complement strand
TTTCATATGCTATCTCAATCTATAAAGATAAATCTCAATGGAATGGAATTATAAAAAATGCTAAGGCTAGAGATAATAGTTGGGATAAATCGGCAGATAAATATATTGAAATATATAAAAAAATAATGTTATAATGATGATATATAGAGGGGGAGTTACAAATAAATTTTTTATTTGTAACTCCCTATATATTTTATTCAAAAGATTTTAAGGTGGAAAAATGAAAAGTAAAAATAGTGAAAAAGTTTTTGAGTATTTGAAAGAAAAAATAATGAATTGTGAATGGCAAGATGGAGACCAAATAACACCAGAAATACAATTATCAAAAGAGCTTGAGGTCGGAAGAAATGCTGTAAGAGAAGCTATTGAGAAACTTGTAGGTATGAAAGTACTTGTTAAGAAAAAGGGAAAGGGAACTTTTGTTCAATCTAGGATAATAGATTTAGAATTTAATAATATGCTTATTAATACGATGATAAATAAAGATGATTACCTAGATATTTTAGAATTTAGAAAAACTTTTGAACCAGAAAATATAAGATTATTTATAAAAAATGCTAATGAAGGTGAGTATGAGGAGTTAAAAAAGATCTATGAAGCAATGATAGAAAATAGAAATGATAGAGATAAATTCTCATATTATGATGCAATGTTTCATAATTTAATAGCTAAGGGGACTAAAAATAGTATAATTATAAAGATAAGTGATGTATTATCAAGTATTATGATTAGTCATCAGAAAAAGTTAAATGTTATTCTAGGATCTGAAAGTGGAATAAAAGAGCATACTCTTATTTTAGAAGCGATAATGGAAAAAGATGAGGATATGGCATATCTATTTATGAGAAAGCATATAACAAGAACTATAAAAGATGTTCTACACGTTAAAAATAAAAACACCTAAGTACATATGTTCTGAAACAGAATTTAATAACTGTAAATAAAAAAAGTTGATAATTTAAAAACAAAATTATTGACTTTTTTTTATTTTTATATTATTATTAAAATATAAAAAAACAAACATGTAGGACAAGTTGAGTAAAAAGTTCTTTAATAGGAGGAAAAAATGTTGAAAAGTCAAGAGCTAAGAAAAGTGGCTCCAGAAGTTGATCCACTTAGAATTGGAATGGGATGGAAGGTAAAAGATTTGGAAAAACCTCAAATAATGATAGAAAGTACATATGGGGACAGTCATCCAGGTAGTGCACATCTATTAGGATTTGTAAGAGAGATAGAAAGAGGAATAAATGAAAATGGAGGTAAAGGAGCAAAGTATTTTACAACTGATATTTGTGATGGACAAGCTCAAGGACATGATGGAATGAACTATTCGTTGGCTTCAAGAGAGTTCATAGCTGATATGATAGAGATACAAGCATGTGCTACACCTTTTGATGCTGGAGTCTTTGTAGCAAGTTGTGATAAAGGAATGCCAGCAAATCTTATGGCAGTGGCAAGACTAAATATTCCGTCAATTGTATTTACTGGTGGAATAATGGCAGCTGGACCTAATATGCTAACACTGGAGCAGTTAGGAACTTATAGTGCTAGATTTGAAAGAGGAGAGATAACAGAAGAAGAGTTTTGTTATGCAAAAGAAAATGCATGTCCATCATGTGGAGCATGTTCGTTCATGGGAACAGCTTCAACTATGCAAGTTATGGCAGAAGCACTGGGATTAGCTCTTCCTGGAACAGCATTATTACCAGCTATATCTCCAGATTTGAAAACAAAAGCTTATGAAGTTGGAGTAAGAGCTTTAGAACTAGCAAAAGAGGGAATTCGTCCTTCAGATATTCTTACAGAAAAAGCTTTTGAAAATGCTATAATGGTCCATGCTGCAATAGCAGGTTCATCAAACTCATTACTTCACATTCCAGCAATAGCTCATGAGATTGGAATAGAATTAGATGCAGAAAAGTTTGATAAAATTCATAGAGAAATTCCATACATTTTAAATATAAGACCTAGTGGATTTTATCCAGGAGAATACTTCTATTATGCAGGAGGGGTACCTGGAATAATGGAAGAGATAAAAGAGTTTTTACATCTTGATGTTATGACTGTAACTGGAAAAACATTGGGAGAAAATTTAGAAGAATTGAAGAAAAATGGATACTATGAGAGATGTTATGCTGAATTAGAAAAGCGTAATGTAAAAAAAGAAGATGTAATAAAAACTGTTGCAAATCCAATTCAAAAACAAGGAGCTTTAGCTATATTAAAAGGAAATCTAGCACCAGAAGGAGCGGTAATAAAGCACTCTGCTGTACCTAAAGAGATGCAAGATGCAGTACTGAAAGCAAGACCATTCAATAGTGAAGAGGAAGCTATTAAAGCGGTACTTACAGGAGTAATTCAACCAGGAGATGCTATCATAATAAGATATGAAGGACCAAAAGGAAGTGGAATGCCAGAGATGTTCTATACAACAGAGGCAATAGCATCAGACCCAAGAATTTCTGCTTCGACTGCTCTAATAACAGATGGTAGATTTTCTGGAGCCACTCGTGGGCCAGCTATAGGACATGTTTCACCAGAGGCTTGTGAAGGAGGACCTATTGCACTAATAGAGGAAGAAGACTTAATTAGAATTAATGTAGCTGAAAGAAAGTTAGAAATAATTGGGGTAAAGGGAGAAGAAAAAACTCCAGAAGAGATAGAAGCTATATTAAAAGATAGAAAAACTAGATGGGTAAAACCTGCACCAAAATATACAAAGGGACCTCTAGGAATTTATACAAAATTTGCTGTTTCACCAATGAAAGGTGGATATATAGAGATAAAATAGCTTTTTAATACTCCTTTTTATTAGAGAAAGGAGTATTTTTATAAAAAAATAAAAAAGGAGAGTATTTATGGTAGATTTTATAGCATCGCCAGAAAGATTAATTTTTGGAGCAATATTAGGTTTTGCAGTTTTATTATTTTTGATTATTAAGGTTAAAATTCAACCATTTGTGGCAATTATGTCTTCTGCATTAATTATCGGTTTAGCTTGTGGAATGCCATTTAAAATGATTACATCAACTCTAGCTCAAGGAGTAGGGACAACATTAGAAACTATTGCAATATTAATAGGCTTAGGTTCTATGTTTGGAGCAATTTTACAGGTATCTGGTGGAGTAGAGGTAATAGCATCAACTCTTTTGGATAAGTTTGGAGAAGAGAAAGCACCATGGGCTTTGGGAATAACTGGATTAGTTGTAGGGATGCCAGTATTCTTTGATTCGGGACTATTAATATTAATACCAGTAGCTTTTGGTATTGCACGTAGAACAGGAAAATCAATATTTCATTACTCAATTCCTCTACTTGCTGGATTAGCTATAGGACATGCTTTTGTACCACCTACACCTGGACCAGTTTTAGTAGCTGAGATGTTAGGAGTAGAGCTTAGTTATGTAATAATTTTAGGAATCGTAGTTGGAATTCCAGCAATGATAATAGCTGGACCAATTTTTGGAAGAATAGCAGGAAATAAATTTATCTGTCCAGTACCACACTCTTTTTTAGAAAATGAGAAAAAAATGGAAGAGAAAAAGATTGAAAATAGAAAGTTACCAAGTTTTGGTCTAGTTGTTTCGATTATTTTACTACCACTATTTTTAATAATATTTAACACAATTTCCGGTTTAGTACCGGCATTAAGAACATTAGAGCCAATTTTAGAGTTTTTAGGGACTCCAGTAATAGCACTGTTGTTATCTACAATATGTGGAATGTATTTCTTAGGAATTCGTGGTGGATTTAGTATAAAGGATATCACAGAGATAATGCAAGACTCTCTTCAATCTTGTGGGAATATAATCCTTCTAATTTCAGGTGGAGGAATGCTAAGATTTGTATTGCAAAATTCTGGAATTGGTATTGTACTTGGAAATTTTGTAGGGGGATTACCACTTCCGTTAGTATTAGTAGCTTTCTTAGTTGCGGCGGCAGTAAGAATATCTGTTGGTTCGGCCACAGTATCTATGACAATGGCAGCTGGAATAATGGCTTCTATGCCAATGGTAAGAGATCTGTCTCAACTTCAACTTGCAACGTTAGTTATTGCTGTAGCTTCTGGAGCAACTGCATTTAGCCATGTAAATGACTCAGGTTTCTGGTTATCAAAATCACTATTTGAAGTTGATGAAAAAACAAACCTATCAACATGGACAGTAATGGAAACTCTTGTAGGAATTGTAGGTATAGTTGGAGCTACAATAGTTTGGTTCATAGTATCGTAATTATTAAGAAGGAGAGAGAACTCCTTCTTAAGTGCTATATAAGGAAATTATAATTTGATTTTTCTAATAAAAAAAATAAAAGTAACTGTTAATTATATAAAAAAGGAATTTTTCTACGTCCATAGTAACTTCAACTTTTTCCTTATTATTAGAAAGATCTTCGTAATAGAAGGTAATTTTATTATCAGAAAAATCTCGTATTTTTTATAAAGAGAAGAAGCAATGATTTGAGCTTTCTTTTTAAGATTTTTATTTTCATAATTCCCACTTTTAACAATATCAATAACAAGTTTTTTCCGTTGTCCAGCAATAGAATCAACATGGAAATATTTTTTAGAATACCTACCAATTTTATGAACTCTTTGATTTTTAGATTTAATATTATTAAATTGATATTTAAAAATATCGTTAACAGCATATGTAAGTTTAATTAAAAGAGTTCTATCATAAAAGAAAAATTCTCTAATTTCTTTTGGAATGGTAAAAAGTACAGCTCTATGCTTAGTATTGATGAGAGAAGCGGCAGTTTTATCAGCCCAAAGAGCAGCATATTTTTTACTACACGCAGGACAAAGTCTAGATTTACAAGAAATTTTAAATTTATGGGCACCACCACACAAAGGGCATTGATAAACAATGAAAGCTTTATCAATAGAACAAGCAAGAAATTTTTGAATACTCTCTTCAATATGAAGAAAATGATTATTGTTAAAATATTTTTTGGCATGAGTTAAAATATTTGATATATTAATATTAGAGAATATGTGTTTTAAAAGCATGTGTGTCTCCTTTTGTATATTTTGTTTGGCGACTATATTATACAAAAAAAGAGAACTGAGTAAAGCATTTTTTTAAATGCTACTCAGCTTTTTTTATATTCTATTATTATATACCAAGATTTTTATAAAAATCAGAAAATAACTATATAAAAAAATAATTGCTCTAAAAATCAAGAAATATAGTATAATGTAATAAGCAGAAAATTACTAACATAAAGGAGTGAAAAGATGGAAGGGAGTATGAATTTTTTAGATGAGGTAATAACTAAGCTACTCGATAAGAGGTTATTAGTTAATTTTACTGTGGAGAGTATATATTTTATAATAAAAGTAATTATATGTGTCTTTCTTTATTATACAGTGATAAAGACGATAAAAAAAATTACACCACTATTTAATTTAAAAAAGAAAAAAGGGGAAATTGTAGTAGATAAATCTTTAAAAAGTTTTATAAGATCTATATTAAATATAGGATTACATGCTTTATTGATAACTATTTGTTTACTTATAATGGGAGTTAAGGAGAGTAGTTTATTAGCATTTTTTGGAACAATGGGAATAGGTGTTGGTCTTGCTTTAAAAGATAACCTATCTAACTTTGCTG
>CALXJN010000126.1 GCA_944388635.1 uncultured Clostridia bacterium | reverse complement strand
TTTTTACCGTCTAACATTATGTTGTTTATTAATTTTGTAACAACTTTGCTATTATATATTGGATCTGGTAAAACATCTCTTTTTGCTATAAAACCTTTTCTTGGCACTATTCTTCACTCCTTTTCTAGATATTAGAAGTTAGATTTTTATCTTCCTTCATCATAATTAGTAGATATTTATAAAAATATCTAAAGTTACTCGGAAATTTTAAATTTCCGTCAGTGCGTATAATCTATCAAAATTTAAGTACCTTAAATTATTTATTAGTTATATGCACTTTTTACAAATTTATCAAAAGCGAGTATTACTAATTAACAACGCTTTTAATATGCAACAAAAACTAAAAAGAATTGTTATTTGGCTAGGCATTCAAGAAAGAAATATCGGATGCATGCTTTTTGCACGGTGATGATTTTCTTTCGCAGAATAACAACGCCAAATGGCGATTATTTTTAGTTTTTTATTTCTTTGGACGTTTTGCACCATATTTAGAACGTCCTTGCATTCTGTCTTTTACTCCAGCTGTATCAAGAGTTCCTCTTATTATATGGTATCTAACACCTGGTAAGTCTTTTACCCTACCACCTCTTATTAATACAACACTGTGCTCTTGTAAGTTATGTCCTATACCTGGGATATAAGATGTAACTTCATATCCGTTTGAAAGTCTAACTCTGGCAACTTTTCTTAAAGCTGAGTTTGGCTTTTTAGGAGTAACAGTTTTTACTACTGTACATACACCTCTCTTTTGTGGTGCTCTGTGGTTTGTAGTTGTATTCTTCTTAGAGTTAAATCCATGTTGTAATGCTGGTGCTGTTGATTTAGCTTTAGAAGATTGTCTTCCTTTTCTTACTAATTGATTAATTGTTGGCACTTAAATTTCACCTCCGTCTTTTTTATGTTACTTAGATTTTACAACCTAACGTTATATATTTTAACATTTTTTAACTCCAAAGTCAATTATTTTAAGCAAAATTTTATTGAATTTTTAGGGCTTTTTTAGAGTTTTTTCAAAAACTATTTTTATTGTTATAGAAAAAATTGTAGGCTTTTTTCTATACAACAAGGTTAATTTTCCGTGGGCTTTCTGTATTTACGAAGCAAAACGCACATATGGACGTCGGAAGCTTTACTTCCGATAAGGTTCAATTTTCTTATATACAAAAAACACGTAAAACTAAATCGTCTTACGTGCTTTTATCTTTTCCTTAGTTATTGTACAGCAACAATTTCTATATCATATGCATTTGCATAGTTTGCTGCAATTGCTGCATTAAATGTTGTAGTCTCTCCGGCTTTTAATGCTTCTACTGAGCCTCTGTATGTTGTTATTATGTTTCCTTGCTCATCTAATACATTTATTCTTACCACTTGACTTTCCATATCTTCTGATGTTGTATTTTTTACATCTGCAGATAAATTAGTAACTGATGAAGCATTTGTAAATTTTATATTTGTAAATTCTATACCATTATATGTTTTTGTTTGTGATAATTTTTCACTAGTATTTATTTTCGTTCCATCTTCTAATACTTCTACATATTCCTCTTTTGTTGTATCTTTTGATGCTAAAGATACTGCTACTGCTATAATTACTACTAATAAAATTGCAATAGCGATTATTATTATTACTTGTTTTTGTTTCATATGATTCCTCCTTAGTTTGTCTAAATATTATAGAAATAATATATCGCAAAATAGAACTACTGTCAATAGTTCCTTGTATTTTATTTTTCTTTTATTTATATTATGTCAAAATTTCAAGTATTTTATTAATTATTTGCATAAACCAATTTGTATTTTTATCATTTTCTTCTATTTGTTCTGAACTTGTTTCTACATAATCAGTTTTTGGCAAACTTACATAGACCTTTTGTTCAGCTGTTAATTTCTGCATTCCGAGTTTTTCTTTTGCCTCTTCTTCTATTGTTGTTAATTTTAAATCACTCTCTAAATTTGCTTCTAATTGTTGTGTTTCTTTTTCTATTGCGGCAAGTTCTGTATTTTTTTCTTTTAAATTTGAATAAGTTTTATCTATTACTGCATATCTATAACTAATCACAAATAAAGTTGCAAAACCTATAGCAACATATAGTATTGCTTTTGCTTGATTTATTTTTTTAGGTTTTGCTTGAGCTTCTTTTTTTGTATTTCTTGCACTACTTTTCTTTGGATATCTTCTTTTTATTTCTTCATATTCTGGTTTTAATTTTCTAGGGCTTGTTTCATATTGATATCTATTGTATGCCATAGGTTTCACCTCCTTCTTTTGTATCTTTTTTATTATTCTCTTTCAAAAATTCTAAGTTTAGCACTTTTGGCTCTTGAATTTTCTTCTTGTTCTTCTTCATTTGGAATTATTGGCTTTTTTGTTACAATTTTTCCAAAACTTACTGCTCCACATACACAATATGGTAAATCTTTTGGACAAGTACAAATGCCACAAGCATCTTTAAATGCTTTTTTTACTGCCTTATCTTCCAATGAATGAAAAGTAATTACACATAATCTTCCATTCTTGTTTAATAAATTTATTGAATCCATTATTGTTTGGTATAATGGCTCTATTTCATTATTTACTTCTATTCTTATTGCTTGAAATGTTCTTTTAGCGGGATGTCCGTCTTTTGCAAATTTAGCTGGTATTGATTTTTTAATAATCTGCACTAATTCTCCTGTTGTATCTATCTCTTTTTGCTTTCTAAATTCACAAATATTTTTTGCAATTTTTTTTGAAAATTTTTCTTCCCCATATTCTCTTATAATTCTTTCAAGTTCTTCTTCCTTATATGTATTTATAACTGTTTTTGCAGAAAGTGTGGAAGTCTTATCCATTCTCATATCAAGCTTGCTTTCTTCAGACATGTAACTAAAACCACGCTCTCTATTATCTAATTGATATGAAGAAACTCCAAGATCTAATAAAATTCCGTCGACTTTTTCTATTCCAATATCTGATAATATATTATTAATTTCATCATGGTTTCCATGTACATATTTTACATTTGAAAAATCTTTTAGCTTTTCTCTTGCAGCTTTAAGTGCTTCTTCATCTCTGTCTATTCCAATAAGCATACCTGAGCCGGTTTAACTTTTTTGCAATTTCTAAGCTATGTCCTGCTCCCCCGAAGAGTTCCGTCAACATAAATTCCATTTTTTCTTATGTTTAATCCTCTGATTACTTCATTTAGTAATACTGGTTTATGTTTAAATTCCACTTTTGCTTCTCCTAATTAATATAAAGCATTACAGTTGGTAAGATATTTTTACTACCAACTGTAACCTATTCTCTCCTTGTTTATATCTTTTGTTATTATAAATACTTTTGTAAATTATATTTAATTTTTCTTTAGAATTTTTATCTTTTGTTTATGGCAAATTCTTTTGTATAAAGTTTTAAGTTTTTATCTTTTGTTTATTTAGTTTTTTTCTTTTGTATAAGTCATCTTTTGTACATTTATATAAACTTTTGCAAGTTATATACCAAGTATTTTGTCCATATTTTCTGCAATTTCATCTGCTGAAATGTTTTCTTCACTTTGAATCCAAGATGCTTTGTTCCAAATTTCTATTCTTGTTCCTACTCCTATGATGATTATCTCTTTATCAAGTTTTGCATATGTTCTTAGATTTCCAGGTATTAGGAATCTTCCTTGTTTATCTATTTCACATTCGATTGCACCTGATAAGAAGAATCTGACAAAGTCTCTTGCATTTTTATTTGTAAGTGGAAGTGTTTTTAATTTTTCCTCGAAGTTTGTCCATTCTGTTTGTGAATAAGCAAATAAACATCCGTCTAAACCTTTAGTTAAAATAAATTTTTCTCCGATGTCTTCTCTTAGTTTTGCTGGCATTATAACTCTACCTTTAACATCTACTGAATGCTCATATTCGCCTATAAACAATTTGGACTCACCTCCCACACTTTTGTGACACTTTCTACCACTTCTTACCACTTTCAAATTGATTTTAATATAACTCTTAGAAAAATGCAAGTATTTTTTGATAATTTCTTAAATTTTTTTGAAATTTATAACTTGATTTTGTTGTAAATTTTAAATTTTTTATATCTTTTTCTTATTTTAGTGGAACATAGTGGAGGATATTTAATTGTAATTGAATTTAATTTTAAATACACTATTCCTCTGTATTATCAAAAATTATCAAAAAGAAGTTAGCTAATATTAATAACAAATTAATATTAGCTAACTTCTTAAAATAAAAAAATCTGGCGATGACCTATTTTCCCAGCAGAGAAATCCGCAAGTATCTTTGGCACATAAGGCTTGACTTCTGTGTTCGGCATGGGAACAGGTATTACCCTTATGTAATTATAACCAGAAGCATATATATAATAGTTAGTTTTACCTAACTATATATTATTGATCTTCAACATTTTGTATTATACTATATTATAATCATTTTTTCAATACTTAATACAAAATTTTTTTATATACAATTAATTTATTAAAGAAGCGAGTAGTACTAGGCAATTGAATTTTAAAATACCGGAAACGTACTCTTGTACGTTGAGGATTTTTAAAATTTAAT
>CALXJN010000125.1 GCA_944388635.1 uncultured Clostridia bacterium | reverse complement strand
AATAAGCACATAGAAAAAACAACAAATTTAGTACTTACTAAAGAACAGCAAAATGCAATGAATAAAATAGAAGGAGCAATAGTAGATAAAGCTTTTAAAGAATTTTTGATACATGGGGTAACAGGTTCTCGGAAAGACGGAAATATATCTTCAATTAATTGGAAAGGTATTAGAAAGAGGCAAAACAGCAATAGTATTGGTTCCAGAAATTTCGCTTACTCCACAAATGGTAGATAGATTTATTGCAAGATTCGGAGAAGAAAAAATCGCACTATTACATAGCAAACTATCTATCGGAGAAAGATATGATGAATGGAAAAGAATAGAAAAAAAGGAAGCAAAAATCGTAATTGGCGCGAGGTCTGCGATATTTGCTCCAGTTCAAGACTTAGGAATAATAATAATAGATGAAGAACACGATACCTCATATAAATCAGACATGACACCAAAGTATAATGCAAAAGAAATTGCATTATACCTTGCTAAAAAAGGAAATTTCCCTTTGGTGCTTGGTTCTGCAACTCCAAATGTAGATACGTATTACAGGATAGAAAAAAGTAATGGACTTATAACTTTAAAAAATAGGGCAAATAACTCTAAACTCCCAAATGTAGAAGTTATCGATATGAAAGAAGAACTTGCAGTTGGAAATAGGACAATGTTTAGTAGAAAACTATATGATATGATACAGGAAAATTTAAAAAATAAAAAACAAACGATACTTTTTTTAAATAGGAGAGGATATTCTACTTTTGTAATGTGCAGAGATTGTGGATATACAGCAACTTGTAAAAAATGCAATATAACACTTACATATCACATGAAAGAGAATAAATTAAAATGCCATTATTGTGGATATGAAAGAGCAAATTTTACAGAATGTCCAGAGTGCAAGAGTAAAAATATTAGATATTTTGGAACAGGAACACAAAAATTAGAGGCAATTATAAATAAAACTTTTCCTGAAGCAAAAACAATCAGAATGGATATTGATACAGTGAGTAAAAAGAATTCTTATGAGGATATATTAAACAAATTCAAATATGAGAATATTGATATACTCATTGGTACACAAATGGTAGTAAAAGGTCATCACTTTCCAAATGTTACATTAGTTGGAGTAATTGCAGCAGATAGTAGTATGTATATGTCTGATTTTAGAAGTAATGAAAGGACTTTTCAGCTTTTGACACAAGTTGCGCGGAAGAGCTGGAAGAGAAAAAGAAGAGGGAAACGTCATAATACAAACATATAACCCAGAGAATTTTCCAATAGAATGTGCTAAAGAGCAAGATTATTTAAAATTCTATAACCAAGAAATTAAACTTAGAAAAGTATTGAAATATCCGCCATTTTGCGATATAATAAAGCTTGAAGTTAGTGACTTAGATGAAAATAATACAAACAAAGTTATAACTTCAATATATGAAAAACTTTTAAAATATAATGACCATAGTATGGAAATTTATTCTCCAATGCCAGCTCCTATTAGTAAGATAAAGAATAGGTATAGGTGGAGGATAATAATAAAGTGCATGCTTGGAAATAATATAATAAATAGGATTAATGGGACAATAGATTCAATTAAACTATCAAGTAGTGTGCGAATTAGTGTAGATATTAATCCTAACAATATGAGTTAGATATAGAAAGGAAGTAAGTTCATGGCAATACGTAATATTAGGACAGAAGATGATGAAATATTAAAGAAGAAATCAAAAGATGTAGAAGTTGTAGACGATAAGATAAGAGAATTAATAAAAGATATGGTTGATACAATGCATAAATTTGATGGCGTTGGACTTGCTGCAGTTCAAGTTGGAATTTTAAAGAGAATAATTGTAATAGATTTATATGATGAAAAACCAATAATAAAATTAATAAATCCAGTTATTACAAAGACAAAAGGAAAACAAGAAGTTGAAGAGGGATGCTTAAGTTTTCCTAATAAGTATGTTAAAGTAATAAGACCGGAAGAGGTAACAGTAGAAGGGCTAGACGAGAATGGAAAGAAAATAAAAATAACAGGAACAGGGCTTTTAGCACAAGCTATATCACATGAAGTAAACCACTTAGACGGAATAGTTTTAACAGATGTAATGATACCAGGAACTATGGAAGTCGTACAACCAGAAAATACGGAGCCTATTACAAAAAAGAAAAAGAAGAAATAAGTATATTAAAAGGAAAAGAGTTATTTAATTTTGCTATTCGTCTTACTGGTGCAGACTTTTAAACAAATTTATAAGAAGTCTGCACCATTCGCCGTCGCTTTTCAGCTCCGTTAATCGCTGCGCGACTCATTTAAAATTAAATAACTCTTTTCCTTTTTCACTAGAAACTATATGTTCAAATTGACTAAAATTTTTAGTTAAGAAAGGGATTGATAAATATGCTAAAGATATTGTTTATGGGAACACCAGATTTTGCAGAGGCTTCTTTAGAAAAGTTATATAATGCAGGACTTGAAATCGTTGGAGTTGTAACAAATCCAGACAAGCAAAAGGGAAGAGGAATGAAATTTGCAGAGTCTGATGTTAAAAAGTTTGCTGTAGAGAAAAATTTAAAGTTATTTCAACCAAAAAAAGTAAAAGAGAATGATGAATTTATAAATAATATAAAGAAGTTAAAACCTGATATAATTTGTGTTGTAGCTTATGGAAAAATTTTACCAAAAGGAATATTAGAAATTCCAGAGAAAGGCTGTATTAATTTACACGCTTCACTTCTTCCTAAATATAGAGGGGCAGCACCTATACAATGGGCTGTATTAAACGGCGATAAAATAACAGGTGTTAGCACAATGTATATGAATGAGAAAATGGATGAAGGAGATATAATTTTACAAGAGGAAGTACAAATCGGGGAATACGAAACAACAGGAGAGCTTTGGGACAGGCTAAAAGTAATTGGAGCAGATTTACTCTTGAAAACAATAAATGAAATAGAAAAGGGAACAGCAAAAAGGATAAAACAAGGAGAAGACTTTTCGCTTGCACCTATGTTAAATAAGCAAATGGCGAAAATAGATTTTACAAAAAATATGCAAGAAATAAAGAATAAAGTATGTGGTTTAAACCCAATAATGGGAGCTTATGTAATATATGAAGGAAAAAAGATAAAACTATGGAAAGTAGAAATGCTAGAAAATAGCAAGGCAGATGAAATATTAGGAGAAAAAGTAGAAGATAAAGAAGCACGGAACTATTCTTCTTGCAAATGATAAAGAAGGGCTATATATAAAAGCAAATAGAGGAGTGCTAAAAGTACTAGAAATACAAGGAGAAAATGCAAAAAGAATGAACATTTGTGATTTCTTAAGAGGTAATAAAATGAATGTACGGAGAAAAATTTGAATAAGAAATATTTACAAATTTTTCATTTGTAGTTTAGAAAGAGGTTGCGATTTAGAACCGTCCCAAACTGCAAGCTCTCTTGAAAAAAGCTCGAGATTTCTCCCGAGCATTCTTGTTATGCTTCACAAACTCCTATTTTACCACAAGAATATGTGCACGCAGCAAGCAAGATACGCAAAATTTACCCTACTTCGCCGTAATACTATATGGTGTATCACTTCCTCCGTCTCCTGTTGCTCCGACACTTACTTTGGATAGGTCGATTTCGACAACTGGGCGCACCGCAGAGTTATTGAAGTTCGTGAGGTTTTTCCAGTGAAACAAGTAAGTGGCGTCCACCGTACCGCCACTCACATCGAACATACCGAACTCGAAATCAAAGTAGACGCTGGAATAATGAACGCAGCGCGAAGCGAGCCAGCTCGTTGGAGAGCAATTAAATAATGTCACATACTTCTGGTTCATATAACTGCTTGACATCGTATAGCTATACCATGTTTCTCTTCCTTTATATGAGCTTCCTCCATTTGAATCACCTGTTACATAACTACTTTGTTCACTTCTTCCAAGAGAACCATACGTTCCATTTGGCGGTCCTCCTTCTTGTTGCGCAAATATATCTGGGTAAACTTTATTAATAGGAGAATATTCTGTACTTGACGCTCCACCATAACTTGATACACTCTCTATATCCTCTATCTTCAAGCTTCTTCCTGTTGCTCCTAAACTACTATTACTATACATTGCTTTACATGCGTTGTTTAATAATAATACTCCATTATTATATCCGTTTGCTCCTTGTAAGTCAAATCCGCTATGCACTGATTTATCCGATATTAAGGTTAGTTTGTTGCTGCCTGCAAATAAGATTTGCCATTTCAAGCTTGTATCTGTTGATAATGCCACATTCTTATTTCTAAAGTCTCCTGAGTATGTTGCTCCAACATGGTCACTAAATGTTCCAGAAACTGGTGTATAATCTACATATTCGCCTATTTTTAATGCAAGTTCTTCTACTGTTAACCCTGATTGTTTTGTTTTTTTGTTTACTATATTGCTTGTAGC
>CALXJN010000124.1 GCA_944388635.1 uncultured Clostridia bacterium | reverse complement strand
GGAAAAATCGTCAGATTTTTTCTATACAACAAGGTTAATTTTCCTTGGGCTGTGCGTATTTGCGAAGCAAAACGCACATGTGGACGTCGGAAGCTTTGCTTCCGCTAACGTCCAATTTTCTTATATTAATTTCTTGATTCAACAAGAATCTTAATTCCGAGTTCTGTCTTCTCCTTCAACCTCAACTTCTGCAAAAGCTGGTACACACACTAAATCCACTCCAGATGGTGCGACAAATCCTCTTGCTATTGCGACAGCTTTAATTGCTTGGTTTAATGCTCCTGCTCCAATTGCCTGCATTTCTGCTTTGCTACTTTCTTTTACCAAACCAGCAATAGCCCCTGCTACTGAATTTGGATTTGATTTTGATGAGATTTTTAAAACTTCCATTGTTTGTGCCTCCTCTAATTTATTTTTTTGTTTCATTTGAACATTAATATTTATATTACATTTAGGAGACATTGTCTAGTAGTTTTTGGAAAAAACTGGAAATTTCGGTCGCGCAAAATTCATGTTTTTCGACATTTTTTAAGTATTAATCCTAATAATTTTTTTAGTTTTACAGTTTTCATCATCAATTTCAAAAATTACACCATTAAGCATCGCTTTTCCTTCCGCCACTCTATACTTTTCTGGAAGAGTTGTGACAAATCTTTTCAATGATGCTTCTATATCCATTCCTATAACAGATTCTTTTGGTCCTGTCATTCCTATATCTGTTATATATCCTGTACCAGAACTTAATATTTTTTCATCTGCTGTTTGCACATGTGTATGGGTTCCAAAAACAACACTTACCTTTCCATCTAAATAATATCCCATAGCTATTTTTTCTGCTGTTGCTTCTGCATGAAAATCTAATATTACTATATCTGCTTTATCCTTTATCTCTTCTAAAATTTTTGAAGCTTTAACAAATGGATTCTCAGATAATATTCCCATATCAGTTCTACCTAATAAATTAATTACTGCAATTTTTTTATTTTTACATTCATATATTCCAAATCCTTTACCACATACTCCTTCTGGTAAATTAGCTGGTCTTATAAGTTTTGGGTTATCAATAAAAGAAAATATTTCTTTCTTTCCCCATGTATGGTTACCCATTGTTACTACATCTACTCCGGCATTTATTATACCGTCAAATAATTTTTTAGTTATACCCATTCCTTCTGCAACATTTTCTCCATTTACTATTGTAAAATCTATATCATTTTCTTTTTTTATTCTTCCTATTTCTTCGCTAAGCTTTTTTAATCCACATTCTCCAACTAAATCTCCAATAGCCAATACCTTCATTTTCCTTCCTCCTTTTCCTATAATATCATACTATAATTTGAATGTGAAAGCAAGAAAAAAAGCATAAAGACTTTTCTTATCTTTATGCTTTTTAGTTCTTATTTTGCGTATTCTACTGCTCGAGATTCTCTAATAACATTTACTTTTATTTGTCCTGGATATTCCATTTCATCTTCTACTCTCTTTGCAATATCTCTTGCCATTATTGTCATGTTAGCTTCTGATACTTTTTCAGGTTTTACAATTATTCTAATTTCACGACCTGCTTGTATTGCATATGACTTATCAACTCCGTCAAATGAATCTGCAATCTCTTCAAGTTTTTCTAATCTCTTAATATATGCTTCTAATGTTTCTCTTCTTGCACCAGGTCTTGAAGCTGAAATTGCATCAGCAGCTTGTACAAGTACAGCTTCTAATGTTTGAGGTTCCACATCTTCATGGTGTGCTTCAACAGCATTTATTACTAATGGATTTTCTTTAAACCTTTTTAATATTTCTACACCTATTTCAACATGTGTACCTTCCATATCATGGTCAAGAGCTTTTCCAATATCGTGTAAAAGACCTGCTCTTGCAGCTCTTTTACTATCTAAGCCTAATTCTTCAGCCATAATTCTTGCTAGGTTAGATACTTCTATTGAGTGATTTAATACATTTTGTCCATAACTTGTCCTATATTTTAGTTTTCCGATTAACTTGATAAGTTCTGGATTTAATCCCATAACTCCTGTTTCAAGTGTTGCTCTTTCTCCTTCTGATTTAATAGTTTCTGCAACTTCTTCTTTAGCTTTTTCAACCATTTCTTCAATTTTTGCTGGATGTATTCTTCCATCTTCTATTAACTTTTCTAGTGCAATTTTTGCAACTTCTCTTCTTAACGGATCAAATCCTGATAATACTACAGCCTCTGGAGTATCATCTATTATTAAATCAATTCCTGTTAAAGTTTCTAATGCCTTAATATTTCTACCTTCTCTACCAATAATTCTTCCTTTCATTTCGTCACTAGGAAGTGCAACTATTGATACTGTAGTTTCAGATGTATGGTCTGCCGCACATTTTTGAATTGTATAAGTTAATATTTCTCTTGCATTCTTTGTTGCTTCTTCTTTAACTTTATCATTCATTTCCCTTATTAGAGCTGCTTTTTCTACATCCATTTGTTTTTCGAGTTCTGATAAAATTCTTGCTCTTGCTTCTTCCTCTGTTAATCCAGATATTTTTTGAAGTTCTGACATTTCCTTATCAATCAGTTCTTGCAAATCTTTCTTTCTTTTTTCTAAATCTTGTAATCTTCTTTCTACATCTTTTTCTTTTTGCTCAAAATTATCAGATCTTTTATCTAAGTTTTCCTCTTTTTGTATAAGTCTTCTTTCTTGAGCTTGCACCTCGCCTCTTCTTTCCCTAATCTCTCTTTCTAGTTCATTTTTCTCTTGCATAATTTCTTCTTTAGCCTTAAATATTTCTTCTTTTTTTATATTTTCAGCTTCTTTTTTTGCAAGGTCTATTAATCTTTTAGCTTCACTTTCTGCTCCTGAAATTTTTGATTCAGCAATTTTCTTTCTAATTACTACGCCAATTGGAATAAAAATTATTCCTGAGATTAGGACAGTGACGATTATGGTTAAAATGTTCTCCATAACTCTTACCTCTTTCCTATTTAATTTTCAATGTACAGATAATATATATAACTAATTATTTTAGAATATATTTTAACTTACTCTATTATTTTATCATATTATTGTCAACTGTCAATACTTTTTAAGAAATTAGTGTAAATTGAAACCTCAATTACACACTTTTATATACGGCATAGCATTGTTTGCCATTTTTGACGTGACATTTTCCTCCTTAGTCTTTAACGCTCTTATCCAGTTAATTTAAGTTCTTCCATGTAATCTTTCCTTTCTTATTATACTTTATATTGCTATTTTTATTAATAGGTTAACGCGTATTTTATTACACAAAAAACATAAAACTAATCCTCCTTTTAGTTACATCACTCTCCCTTTTTGTTATTTATTCTCTGATTTTTCTTAGGATAAAAATTTCATAAACAGATTTCTTTTCGTCTTACCTTAAGTTGCTTTGATTTAATAAAATTAAGTATAGTTAAATTTATACTACATATGAACCAATT
>CALXJN010000123.1 GCA_944388635.1 uncultured Clostridia bacterium | reverse complement strand
TATTTGTTGTTTAGTCATAAATCTATCTCTCCTTAACTTGTTCGCTTTAATTAACTTTATACACATTATAGCATTTATTTTTTAAATTTTCATTATAAATTCAAAAAAAAGATGACATTGTATTATTTTTTACAATTCATCTTTTAAATATGTGAAAATTTTATAATTTACTAAATTGTTCGTAGGAGGAAACCTTTGCTATTACTACATTTTATTTTTTCGTCATAAGAGAACAAAATCGTGATAATTAGCGCAATTAGCGTTATTTTGATTTTAACTTAAACTAACTTAACTGTCAAGTACAAAATCTACCAATTTTGTAAAAAGTATGAAAAAAGGTAGGCTCTATACCTACCTTAAAAACAGTTCTAAAACATAGCCACTTTTAGCAAACATTATTTACAACTATATCTATCTATTTTATAGCATGCCTACTAAATGACAACAGTTTGTTTCTATATTTTCCTTATATAACCTATTCTTCTCTTATTATATTTTTGCTTCCAACGTATGTTGCGATAAAATATGCACCATATATTGTACCAAGAATTATAATTGTTGCAATAACAGAAGGTATCAATTCTTCATAACTTGCAAGTCCTGCCATTAGAGAAAGTGCAAACCTTATTCCGAAAATTGAGTGAATTATTGCAAGCACTAGTGGCATCATAAAAAATATTCCTATCTGCCAGAATAATGCCTTATTTATCATTTTCTCATCACAACCGATTTTCCTTAATATGGTATATCTTTGTTTATTATCAGAACTCTCTGTTAATTGTTTTAAAGCAAGTATTGCTGCACTTGCAATTAAGAATATTACTCCTAAATATATTGCAATAAACGTAACTATTGTTGCAATTCCAACACTTGCCTCTATTAAAGCAATTTTAGTAAATCCGTCTAGCATTATTCCTTTTTCTTCTAAGTTTTGCATAAGAATAGAACTATCATCCATGAATATTTTTTCTATTTCTTGCTTCTCTTCTTCTGTTGTTGCATTATAATTTGCCGCAAGGAAAGATTGTTCCTTTTCCTCCTCTTTCAAATTACAATTATCTGGAACAAGTATTATTCCTGCATTTGTGTGGCTTGTTGACATCGTTACATAGCCCTCTTTGCATTCTTTATACTTAGAATAATATGTCTTTCCTCCTATTGTTAAAGGATTTTTATCAGATTTACTTAAAGCTAGATTTCTTAAAGCTTCCATATTGTCAAAATCACAAATAATTATATATTCATCATTATTTAAGCTATATTCTTCTAGTCCGTACAATTTGGCAATTTTATTATAATCAGATATTTTAACTATTTGCTCTGCTGTGTCATAATTCAAATTTTTATACTGTTTTTTTACTTCATCCGCTTCATCTCCGAAAAAATCTTCCATAGTCATATCATTGCTTGCATATATTGGTATTTCAACTATATCTTTAAGTAAATTCATATCAAGCCCATTTTTTTCAAGTGTCTCTTTTACAGTTATTCTTGAATCTTCTCTTTGTTCTTTTGTTGTGGTTATTTCTACTCCATACCTCTTATATTTTTCTGGCAAATTAGCTGTTTTATATAAATTCAAATCTACAGGCGTAACTTCTACTAATTCACTTTGCATTGTATTTCTTAAAGATAAACTTGATGATAATATTGAAATTGTCATAAATAGCATTAGACATATTACGCTCATGCTTACTACTGTTGTGTTAATCTTATTATTAATTTGCCTTAATACAAACATATTTGTACCACTTAAGTATATCTTTTTTGCCATTTGCAAAACTTTTAAAATAAATCCAGATAAAGACCAAAATATTAGTATTGTTGCTACAACTCCCATGACAATTGGAGGTAGAATTTTATCTATTCTATCTATTTCATTTACTTCTGCTGTTACTTTGTAATATGCCAAGCCTAACATACAACTAGCTAAAACAAATATAATAATTGAAATTATTGGATTTTTTATCTTTACTCTTTCATTTTTCTTATTTGCATTTAATAAATTAATCAACTTATATCTTGAAATTGTAAATGTATTAAATATCATTACTGCTATGTACATTACAGCAAAATATATACAAGTTTTTATACATGCTTCTTCTGAAAATACAAAGGTATATTCTCCCATATCTGCTTCAAATAATTTTGCAACTAATACAGACATAAATTGTGATCCTACTACACCTATCAAAATCCCAACTGCTAAAGATATAATCCCTACGAAAATTGTTTCAAGTAGAATTATTTTAGAAATTTGTCTTTTGCCCATTCCAAGTGTCATATATATACCAAATTCTTTTTTTCTTCTATTTATTAAAAAGTTATTAGCATACACTATTAATAATCCAAGAACTATTGCAACAAATATAGATATTACTCCAAGCATAGATATCATTAATTTAATCATATCTCTTGTTGAACTTGAAATTTCTAGCATTGCCTGCTGACTATCAATTGAATTAAACATATAAAATATTGCAACACCTAGAACCAAAGTTAAAAAATATATTCCATAATCTTTTACACTTTTTTTCATATTCTCAAAAGATAATTTAAATAACATCATTTAAATCACCTCCGAGAAGTGTTTGCACTTCAATTATTTTTTCAAAAAATTCCTTTCTTGTATCATTACCTTTTATAATCTCGTTAAATATCCTACCGTCCTTAATAAATATTATTCTATCTGCATAACTTGCTGTAAATGCATCATGTGTTACCATAAGTATTGTTGCATGTAATTTTTGGTTTAATGTCACAAATGTAGATAGTAATCTTTTAGCAGATTTTGAATCTAATGCACCTGTTGGCTCATCTGCAAGTATTAATTTTGGGTTTGTTATTATTGCTCTTGCTGATGCAATTCTTTGCTTTTGCCCACCTGATACTTGATATGGATACTTGTTTAAAATGTCTGTAATATCAAGTTTTTCAGCAATATCTTTTACTCTTATTTCTATTTCTTTTGCTCCTACTTTTTGGATAGTTAGAGCAAGGGCAATATTTTCATAGGCGGTTAGTGTATCTAGCAAATTAAAATCTTGGAATATAAATCCCAATTCTTCTCTTCTAAATTTGTTTAAATGATTTCCTTTTAGCTTTGTAATATCCTTTCCTCCAACTAGAATATGTCCTGCTGTTACTCTATCTATTGTAGATATACAATTCAAAAGTGTTGTCTTTCCGCTTCCAGATGCCCCCATTATCCCTACAAATTCTCTTTCTTCAACATCAAAGCTAATATTGTCTATTGCTTTTGTTAAGTTTGATTTGTTTCCATAGTATTTTTCTATGTTTTTTACTTCTAATACCTTTCCCATAAGAACCTCCTTATATAGCTATTATAGACTCTTTTAGCTTTGTATTGCCATCGATTTACATTTCATTTTTCTTACGATTTTGTCACATATTACTCAAAACTTGTATAACTATTTTGTGGAAATATAATTTTAACTGTTGTGCCTTCATTTTCCTTTGATTCAAGTGCTATATTTATTCCTAGTTTATCACATAATTTTTTACATAAATATAGACCTATTCCTGTTGATTTTTTATTTGACATTCTCCCATTTGTTCCAGTAAATCCTTTATCAAATACTTTTTTAATTTCTTCCTCCTTTATGCCTATGCCATTATCTGTAATGTATAATATAACTTTATCTATACCTTTCTTTGAATATATTTCTATTTCTTTTTCTGTTTCTTTTTTCATGTATTTTATACTATTTTGTATAATTTGGTTTAAGATAAAATTTATCCATTTGCTATCTGTATTTACTTGATTTTCTAAATCATGTAAATCTATTCTTATTTTTTCTTGAATAAGTGTGTTCTTATTTCTTTTAATACTTTCATTTACCATTTCTTTTAACATACATTTTTTTATATAGTAATCTTTTTCGATTGTATTGCTTTTTGCATAATACAAAGCTTGTTCTACATAATTTTCAATTTTATCCAATTCTTCATTTATACTTTTTGTTGCTTGATTTTTATTGTTCTCTATTACCATTTTTCCGACTTGCTATTGGAATTTTTATTTCATGTATCCATAATTCTATATATTCTTTATACTCTTCTTGAAAATATTTATATTTGTTTATATTTTCTATCATAGATTTATCTACATCATTCAGAATCTTCTTAAGTATTTTTCCTTCGATAAAATTAGGTGTTTTAATAATTTCATTAATCAAGTATTTTTCTTCTAGTTTATCTAATGTATCTAATACATCATTGTAAAATTTTTTCTTTGAATAATATTCTGATAATATCACAATTATATAACTTATGATTATTATTGCTGGTACATAAATTTTTATAAAAATTGAAATTGGATAAATTAAAAGCAAAATTTCTGTTGTTAATATTATAAATATTATTAAAGATATACTTAATATTTTTTCGCTTATAAATTCTTTAAAACCGCATAAATTCTCCTCTCTATTTTAGCATATATCCTTGTCCTCTTTTTGTTTCTATAAGTTCTTTTAAGCCTAATTCTTCCATTTTATTTCTAAGCCTTGTAATATTTACGGTTAAAGTATTGTCATCTATAAAACTTTCATCTTCCCATAAAGTCTCCATTATTTCTTCTCTCGAAACTATTTTTCCTCTATTTTGTACAAGATATTTTAATATTCTAAATTCATTTTTAGTTAATTCTATTGTTTTTTCATCTGTTTCTAATGTGTTTTTAGATATATTTAAAATAAATTGATTACAATTTATTTTATCTTGCATAACTTCTGTATTACTTGCTCTTTTTAATAATGTTACTATTCTTGCCATAAGTATTTGTATATTAAATGGCTTTGTAATATAATGGTCTGCACCATAGCTTATACTTAATAATTCATGTATTTCATTATCTCTACTTGTTATTATTATAACTGGTACTGTTGATACTTTTCTTATTTCTTTTAGAATATATTCTCCATCAATATTTGGTAGGTTAATATCTAATAAAATTAAATCTGCTTTTTGATTTAATATATCATTTATGGTATTATTAAATTCTTTTAATGAACTTGCATTATATCCATTTTTATTTAAAAATATTTCCAGTTCATTTCTTAGTTTTTCATCATCTTCAACAATTAATATTTTTTTCATAGATAATCTTTCCTTTCTTGCATAAACTATTATACCATAAATGCATAAAAAAAGCCTTACAATTTCGTAAGGTTAGAGTTTTGTTTTAATATACTAAAAAAATTGTTATAATTTTTTTAGTATATTAAAATGATAGAAAATTTAATTAGATGTTTCTTTTAATTTTTTCTTTAGATAAATTTTATTTCTATATATTATTTTCTTAATTTTAGTTTGTTATTCTATATGTACATCTTTCTAAAGAATTTAAAAAAAACTATTTTCTTTTTATTTTTTCTAATCGCTCATGTTTTTTCTTTTTGCTTTTTACATCATTTAAATTGTCTGCATTTTTCTCGCTATTATGTGTATAAACAAAGTCGCTAAAAAAGCCTAATTCCATTAAAGCATCACTCCTATTTGTTTTTTGGAATTTAAACTGAATTAAATTTCAAGATTAAAATTATATATAGAATTTAACAAACTCTATGCATTATACACTTTTTCTTTTAGTATTGCAATAGAATTTATAAAAAAAATTATTTTTCTTTATTTTACCACAAATGGAGCATACTAAAACCTTTGCAAGCTTTAGTATGCTCC
Source organism: uncultured Clostridia bacterium (assembly GCA_944388635.1). GTDB lineage: Bacteria > Bacillota > Clostridia > TANB77 > CAG-508 > JAAWPK01. The sequence goes on along the minus strand of CALXJN010000123.1, from coordinate 1,292 downwards.
ACCCTTTATTATCTATTTATTTACACTTATTGAAATTAGAATTTGATTTCTTGGAATAAGAAGCCTTTTACTCCTTGCCATGTTACGTCTTGATGTAAGAAATCATTAATTTCATCTTCAACCTTTTGTTGATATGGTGTTAGTTCTACTGAAATATCTTGTAATAAAAATGATTTGAATTTACTCCAAAATCCTAATTTTGTTGGTAATGATGTTGTTTGATTTTCTTCCATAAATCGATTCCTCCTTTGTGAGTTTATTACATTTTTCTATTTAGTTATACTATATTTTTTACAGTTTTGCAAGTTTTTTCCAAATTTTAATTATTATTTTTTTGTTACATTTTTATTACATTTGTGTTACGTGTTTCTCCTAGCTTAATTTGCCGTAGCAATATCTCGTTTTTAGTATCTTCTATTTTTATACTAATTATTCTGTTTTCAATATCTTGTTTTTCTGTTTTTATTTCCACAAGCATATAGTTTTCTGTATGACCTTTATAATATTTACCTTGCTTTTCTTCGATTAATACTTCTACTTGTCTTCCTATATATTTTTTATTATATTCTTGTTGTATTTTATTTGAAAGCTCTATTACTTTTCTACTTCTTTCTTCTTTTACTTCCGGTAAAACCTGATTTGGCATATCTGCCGCTTTTGTTCCTTCTCTTTGTGAATATTTAAAAACATGTATTTTATAGAATTGTATTTCCTCTAAAAATTTATATGTTTCATTAAATTCTTTTTCTGTTTCTCCTGGAAAGCCCACAATTATATCAGCTGTAAGCATTACATCTTTAAATCTTTTTCTTATAATTTTTACCGCTTCCCTAAATTCTTCTTTAGTATATCTCCTATTCATTCTTTTTAAAACTTCTGTACATCCACTTTGAAGTGATAAATGAAAATGCGGACAAATATGTTTTAATTTTGATAATCTTTCTGTAAATTCTTCTGTTATTAATTTTGGTTCTAATGAACCGAAGCCTAATTCTTTCTATTCCGTCTATTTTATCAATTTCTTCTAATAAATCTATTAATCCTATATTTTCTTTAAAATCTTTTCCATATGATGCAATATGTATTCCTGTAAGTACAACTTCTTTTATGCCTTTTTTAGCAATTTTACTTATTTCTTCTAATATTTCTAATTTTTGTCTACTTCTTACTCTACCTCTTGCATAAGGAATTATACAATATGAGCAAAATCTATCACAACCGTCTTGTATTTTTATAACAGCCCTTACCTTTTCAGTAAATGTTGTGATTCCTAATTCTACATATTCTTTTTG
>CALXJN010000122.1 GCA_944388635.1 uncultured Clostridia bacterium | reverse complement strand
TATTATATCTTTTGCATATATTTTATTTTTCTTCATATATTTTTTCTAAGGAGTAGTTTATGTTGAATTTTATTTGGCCTATTTTTATAATTGTCTCATGCGTTTATGCTTTATTTTCTGGTAATATTGAGAATGTAAATAATGCCATTTTTGCTTCGTGTAAATCTGCGGTTGAGCTTACTCTTACTTTTTTTGGGACAGTTACTCTTTGGTGTGGAATTATGAAAATTGCTGAAAGTACTTCTCTTTCTAATAAGATTACTAAGCTCTTGAGTCCCTTGATGCATTTTTTATTTCCTGATATAAATAGAAATGATTCTTGTTATAATAAAATTTCTCTAAATGTTGTTGCTAATATGCTTGGTCTTGGTAATGCTGCAACTCCTTTAGGTTTAAATGCAATGGAGGCTCTTCAAGAAAAAAATCCTCATAAAGATACTCTTAGCAATTCTATGGCAATGCTTATTTTGCTTAATACTGCTTCACTTCAAATTATTCCGACAACTATTATTGCAATAAGAACTTCTTTAAATTCTGAAAATCCAACTTCTATAATTGTTCCTGTATGGATTTCCACAATTTGTGCTGCTATTTTTGGAATTATTGCTATAAAATTATTTATTAAATTTGGAAAATAATGGAGGTTATTTTGGATATTATAAATTATTTTTCTATTATTGCTGTTCCTTTTACAGTGTTTTTGATAATTTCTTATGGTATTATTGAAAAAATTAAAGTTTTTGATACTTTTTTAGATGGTTGCAAGGAAGGTATTAATACTGTTATCAAAATTTTCCCTACTTTAATTGCTTTGTTTTTAGCAATTAATCTTTTACAAAATTCCGGTATTTTTGATTTGCTTGGTAATATTTTTTCTCCTTTTCTTGGTCTATTCAAAATCCCTTCTGAAATTCTACCGCTTATTTTAGTTAGACCTATTTCAGGTAGTGCTTCTACAGCTGTTGCTATGAATATAATGGAAAATTATGGTGTGGATACTATTACTCGGCTTAATCGCTTCGACTATAATGGGCTCAACTGAAACTACCCTTTACACTATTGCGATTTATACTAGTGCTGTTGGAATAAAGAAGATTAGATTTGTGCTTATAGCTTCTCTAATCGGAACTTTCGTTCGGTATTTTGACATCTGTCGTTTTTTGTCGAATTTTGTCGTAATTTTTTTCTTGACTTTTTTTCTTTTTTGGCGTATTATATTTATGGTAACTAAATTACCAATTAAGAAATTTTCTTTATTTTAATTTTATTTTGCAAATTACTTTCTAATTTGCATCTATTCAATAATATTAATTTTTGATTATATTTTACTTTTTTATCTAAAATATTTTCCAAATTTATTATTAATTAAATTTTGTATTTTTTTAAGTATTATTATACTTATTTATACAAAATATTGAATAACTTTGTCTTTATATTTGTAGAGGTTTATAATTTATAATTATTTTATTCTTTTCTTTGTGCCCCCATACAGCAAAGAATAGCCTCTACAATCTTAAGCCTCCGTATGGAGTTATATATCTAACTTTACAGGAGTTTTAATACTCCTGTAATTCTTATTATTTAGTTATAAATTTTTATTGATTATTATTTCTGTTTATGTTATGATTAATTTAAATGTATTATTTTAATTAATAAAAGTAACTTTATATCATTACAGAAGGAGGATATTATGATAAAATCGACCGGAATTGTTAGAAAAGTTGACGAGTTGGGTAGAATTGTTATTCCTATGGAACTTAGGAATAAATTAAGTATACAAGAAAAGGATCCTTTAGAGATTTTTGTTGATGGTTCTTCTATTATATTGAAAAAGTATAATCCTAATTGTATTTTTTGTGGAAATAGCAAAGATTTACTTGTATTTCAAGACAACTTAATTTGCTCTAAATGCAAGAATAAAATTGCGGCTTTAAAAGATCCAGAAACTTAAAATGTACACTTCATAGCAAGTGTACATTTTAAATTTTGATGAGGTTGCGATTTTCTCTATATGAATTTTTTATATATTTCATCTTTTTTTACGTTCCTATCTTTTGCTATTTGTTTTATTATTTCTTTTTTATTATAGCCGCAAATTTTCATAATATTTATAATGTTCTTCTAAATTCATATTTTCGAATATATTTTGCTCTTCTTCACTATTTTTATCTATTATTATTACAAATTCTCCTTTTGGTTCTTTTTCTTTGTCAGCAAGTTCTTTAGCTGTACCTGTTATATATTCTTCGTGTATTTTGGTTAATTCTCTTGCTAACACTATTTTTCTTTCTTTTGTTATTTCTTGCAAATCTTTTAGTGTTTGAAGTAATTTATGTGGTGCTTCATAAATTATTGTTGTTTGTTTTGCATTTTTTATAGTATTTAATTTTTCTTTTCTTGTTTTTTTATTTAATGGTAAAAAGCCTAGAAATAGAAATTCTTTTGCATCTATTCCTGAGGCAATTAATCCTGTAATTAATGCACATGGTCCTGGTATTGGAATAATTTCTATCTTTTCTTCTATTGCTTTTAATACGATTTCCTCTCCTGGATCAGAAATTATTGGTGTTCCTGCATCTGAGACCAGAGCTATATTTTTTCCTTGTTTTACTTTTTCGATTATTTCTATTTTTCTTTCTTCTTGGCTATGTCTATGAAAACTTATCATAGGTTTCGATATTTCTAGGTGATTTAATAATTTCAAAGTTTGTCTCGTATCTTCTGCGACAATTATATCTACTTCTTTTAATATTTTTATTGCTCGTAATGTAATATCTTCTAAGTTTCCTATTGGTGTTGCCACTAAATATATTTTTCCTTGCATTATTGTTCTTCCTTTCTCATATTATATATTTCTAAAATCTCATCTGTATATTTTCCATTTTCTTTATATATGTATAATGGTTTTTCCACTTTTAAATATTTATTTGCATTTTTTACAGCTTTTACTAAAATTAAATTTGGCTTTCCTCCTATTTTTGAATAAACCATTTGTAATTTTTTTGGTTCTAGTTTATATTTCCTACAATATTCAAATATATCTATTATTCTTTCTGGTCTGTTCACCATATATAGGCTTCCTCTATCTTTTAATGCTTCACTACTTTTTCTTATAAAATCTTCTAATGTTCCTTTTATTTCATGTCTTGATATCAGTTTTACTTGGTTTTCATTCATTAAGCCTGTATTGGTTTCTTTATATGGTGGATTTGTTATTACTGCATCAAATTCATTATTATATTTTATTTCTTTTATATTTGAATTTATTATTGTAATTCTTTGTTCTAAATTATTTAATTCTACACTTCTTTTAGCCATGTCTGCTACTTCTTCTTGTACTTCTATTCCTATTATTTTTGAGTTTTCTACTTTTTCAGATACTAAAATTGCTAAAATTCCATTACCTGTTCCTAGGTCTAGCACCTTGCTATTTTTATGCATTTCTTTTGCAAAGTTTGATAAAATTATACTATCTATTCCAAAACAAAACCATTTTGAATTTTGTATTATTTTTAAATTATTTAATTGTAAATCATCAATTCTCTCATTTTCTTTTAATTCCATAAATTATTCCTTTTTATTAACATTTTTTATTTTTCTTCATATTATTTATTATACAGTATTTTTCTATAAATTGGAATAGCTTTTATTGGAGGTTATATGAATAATAATTTATTTTGTTCAAAAAATAATTGTAAAAATAAATTTAATTTTAATAGAAAAAAAGAAAATACTCTTACCTCATTATATGAAGTTGAGAATTTTCTTTATAATTATAAAAATTTTATAAAATATGTTAAATTATATAAATTATTTCGAAATTAATTTTCTCTTGTAAATTCTTTGTCTAAGCTTAAATCTATATTCTTAAATTTTTGATTTTCTTTTCCGTCTATTAAGATTTTCACAGCTTTTACTTCATTTAATTCTGTTAGAGTATTTACTATTGCTTTAATACTTAATTTGGCTTTTTCTATATCTTTTGTTTGATTTTCTATAAATTCTTTTGATAAGTCAAGTTCTACTATTCCATTTTTTAACTCTGCTTTATTTACTTTTGTTCCTTCTGGTATACTACTTACTAATTTTTCATTTTTTGGTTTTTCTATAATTAGTTCTACTAATTTTTTGTATGGATTTTCTACTAATTCTTTTGCATCTATTTTTCGTGCTTCTGGTATTAATGTATTATTTTCTGTATTTGTATAGTATAAAGAAATCATAGTTTCTCTTTCTTGTTCTTCTGTGATTTCTTCAAGTGGAGTTATTTGAGTTTCAACTGCTATCTCTTTGCTTTCTTTTACTTTTAAATAAAGTAATACTCCTATAGTTATTATAAGTGTTATTAATATAATCATAATTAATAATTTTTTCTTTTTCATTTTTCATACCATTCCTTTCTTTTCTCTTTGATTAATCTTATTCTTGTTTGGACAAATTATGAATAAAATCTTTTTTATTTTATTTAAAGCCATTTTCTTACATTGACAAATTAGTAATTTACGTATACAATAATAATTACGTTAATATATTTGTTTAAGGAGATATTTGTATGAATAATGAAAAATTGTTACATGTTGGATTAGATGTTGGTTCAACCACTGTAAAAATTGTTGTTATGGATGATAATTTAGATACCATATATACCTCTTATGAAAGGCATTTTTCTGATACAAAAAATACTGTTTGTAAAGTTTTAAAAGAGCTTGCTGAAAAATACGCAGATAATGAATTTACAATTGCTTTAACAGGTTCTGGCGCAATGTCTGCTGCTAATTTTTTAGACTTGCCTTTTATTCAAGAGGTTGTTTCATGTAAAAGAGCTGTTGAGAAATATATTCCTCAAACTGATGTTGTTATAGAACTAGGTGGAGAAGACGCAAAAATTATATATTTTGATAAATTTGTTGAGCAAAGAATGAACGGAACTTGTGCAGGTGGAACTGGAGCTTTCTTGGATCAGATGGCAAGTTTATTACATACCGATACAGCCGGATTAAATGAACTTGCAAAAAATTACACAACAATATATCCTATTGCTTCTCGTTGTGGTGTTTTTGCAAAAACTGATGTACAACCACTCATAAACGAAGGTGCTGCTAAATCAGATATTGCAGTTTCTATTTTTCAAGCTGTTGTAAATCAGACTATTAGTGGGCTTGCTTGTGGTAGGCCTATTAGAGGTAATATTGCATTTTTAGGTGGGCCTTTAAATTATTTATCTGAACTTAGAAAACGTTTTGTTGAAACTTTGAATTTAACACCTGAAGAAACTATTGTACCACCTGACGCTCACCTTTTAGTTGCAAAAGGTGCTGCATTAGATTCTTTAAATAGAAAACCTATTTCTGTTCAAAAACTTGAAAGTAAAATTGAGGTACTAAAAAATTCACATGATACTACAACTCAACCTCTACCTCCTTTATTTTCAATAGATGCAGAATATGAAGAATTTAAGGAAAGACATTCTAAGGCTAAAGTAAAAAGAAAAAGTCTAGAAGGATTTTCTGGTGATTGTTTTATTGGTATAGACGCTGGTTCTACTACTACAAAACTTGCAATAATTGATAACGAAGGTTCTTTACTTTATTCTATATATAGAAGTAATGAAGGTGATCCTTTAAAAAGTGTTATAGATATGTTAAAAGAAGTATATAAGGTACTTCCAAAAGATGTAAAGATTCGTTATTCTGGAGTTACAGGTTATGGAGAAAAACTAATTCAAACAGCTTTAAATGTAGATTTAAACGAAATAGAAACAATTGCACATTATAGAGCTGCTTCAGAATTTATGCCCGATGTTACAAGCATTGTAGATATTGGCGGTCAAGATATGAAATATATAAAATTAAAAAATGGTGCTATAGATAATATAATGCTTAATGAAGCTTGTTCTTCAGGTTGCGGTTCTTTTATTGAAACTTTTGCAAAAAGCTTAAATCTTTCAATTGAAGAGTTTGTTAGCGAAGCATTAACAGCCAGACATCCTGTAGACTTAGGCTCTAGATGTACAGTGTTTATGAACTCAAAAATTAAGCAATCACAGAAAGAAGGTTACTCTGTTGGAGATATTTCTGCTGGTCTTTCTATTTCTGTTATTAAAAATGCTATTCAGAAAGTTATGAAAATTAGAGATCCAGAAACTTTAGGTGACCATATTGTTGTACAAGGTGGTACATTTTATAATGATGCTGTTCTTCGTAGTTTTGAATTAATAGTTGGTAAAAATGTTGTAAGGCCAGATATTGCAGGTCTTATGGGTGCTTATGGTGTTGCTCTTTTAAGTAAAGAACAATATGAAGCAAATTTAGATATGGAATATGTATCTACAATTGCTTCTTTAGAAGAAATTGATAAATTAGATATAAAAGTTACACATACAAGATGTAATGGCTGTGAAAATCATTGTTTATTAACTATTAATAGATTTAACAATGGTAAAACTCATATTTCTGGTAATCGTTGTGAGCGTGGTGCTGGAATTGTTACTGGCAAATCTGAGCTTCCTAATTTGGTAAAATATAAGAATGAAAGGATTTTTGGGTATGAGCCACTACCTTTAGATAAGGCTCCTAGAGGAGTTATTGGAATTCCAAGAGTTTTGAATATGTACGAAGATTATCCTTTCTGGTTTACTTTCTTTACTAAGCTTGGTTTTAGAGTAATAATCTCTGAGAAGAGTACTAGAAAGACATATGAAATGGGTATGGAATCAATGCCTTCTGAATCAGTTTGCTATCCTGCAAAACTTTCACATGGGCATGTTGTAAGTTTGATAAATTCTGGAATTAAGACAATTTTTTATCCATGTATGCCTTATTCTAGAAAAGAAAATCCAGATGCTGATAATAAGTATAACTGCCCAATTGTTATATCTTATTCAGAAGTTATTAAAAATAACGTAGAACAGGTAAAGGATATTAAATTTATTAATCCTTTTTTACCATTTGATACAAAAAACTTAGTTGCGAAAGTACTTGAATTAGATGAATTTTCTGAATATAATTTTAATAAAAAAGAATTAATTGAAGCAGCAAAAGCAGCTGAAGAAGAATATCAAAAATGTAAACAAGATATTAGAGATAAAGCTCACGAAACTCTAAAATATATGGAAGAGAACAATCTAAAAGGAATTGTTTTGGCAGGTCGTCCATATCATATTGATTCAGAAATTAATCATGTTATTGATACTTTAATTACAAGCCTTGGCTTATGTGTATTAACAGAGGATTCTGTTTCAAAAGATATAACTGTAAAAAGACCTTTACGAGTTGTCGACCAATGGGTTTTCCATAGTAGATTATACGCTGCTGCTGATTTTGTGGGAAAACATGATAATTTAGAACTCGTACAGCTTAATTCTTTTGGTTGTGGCGTAGATGCTGTAACTACAGATCAAGTTGAAGAAATTCTTTCAAGTTATGATAAAATGTATACTTTAATAAAAATTGATGAGGTAAATAATTTAGGTGCTGTACGTATACGTATAAGATCTTTACTTGCTAGCATTAATAAACGTCTTGATAAAAAGAAAAATGAAGATGCTACATGTACTTTGCCTAAAGGTGATTACAATATTTATAAAGTTCCATTTACAAAAGAAATGAAAAAAGACTACACTATACTTATCCCTCAAATGGCACCAATTCATTTTGAATTGCTAGAGTCAGCTGTTAAATCTTGTGGATACAATGTAAAATTACTAAATGAATGCACTTCTAAAACAGTTGATATTGGACTTAAATATGTAAATAATGATGCTTGTTATCCTTCAATTTTAACAACAGGTCAAATGATTGAGGCATTACAATCTGGAAAATATGACGTAAATAAAACTGCCCTTATCATGTCTCAAACTGGTGGCGGTTGTAGAGCAACTAATTATATAGGATTTATTAGAAAAGCTTTAAGAGATGCAGGCTTTCCTCAGGTTCCTGTAATTTCATTTAATATAGTTGGTATGGAAAAAAATCCAGGTTTTAAAATAACAATTCCTTTAATGGAAAAACTTCTTAAATCTGTTGTATATGGAGATTTGCTTCAAAAATTATTATTAAAAAATAGAGCTTATGAAATAAATAAAGGAGAATCTCAAAAACTATATGATAAATGGATGGAAAAATGTAAAGTTCTAGTACAAAAATCTAATTCAAAAGAATTTAAACAAAGCATTTATGATATGGTAAATGATTTTGAAAAAATAGAACTTGATATGTCACAGAAAAAGCCTAAGGTTGGTATCGTTGGTGAAATATTAATAAAATATCATCCTTTTGGTAATAACTTTGTTATAGATGTATTAGAAAAAGAAGGTGCAGAAGTTATAATGCCAGATTTTATGGGATTTGTTAAATTTATGGCAACACATAAAATCACTTTTAACACTTTACTCAATACTGATAAAACAAAAGCTAAATTATTTAGATTTGCTTTAAAATTAATTGATATTTTTGAAAAGGATTTAAGAATTGCTTTATCTAATTCTTCTAAAAATTATATGCCTCCTTGTGATATATGGCATTTAGAAGATAAAGTAAAAGATATATTATCAATCGGAAATCAAACTGGAGAAGGTTGGTTTTTGACAGCAGAAATGATAGAGTACATAGAAAATGGAATTTCAAATATTGTATGTGTTCAACCTTTTGCTTGCTTACCTAACCACGTTGTTGGAAAAGGTGTTATTAAGACAATACGCTCTAAATATCCTGATGCAAATATTTCTCCTGTTGATTATGATCCAGGTGCCAGTGAAGCAAACCAGACTAATCGATTAAAACTTCTTATCACTGTTGCAAAAGATAATTTAGAAAAAGAAAATATTGAAAAAAATAACTCTGAAAATAATTCTGAAAAAATATTAATTACAAAATAATTAATATTTTGAATTTAAGAGCATATTTGAAAGTTTGTGTAAACTTTTCGATATGCTCTTTTAGTTTTTATTTCTTTAAAATTATTTTTTATATTTTTACTTTTTTATTTTTATTAAATATTTTTTAGTTTTATTTTTTGA
>CALXJN010000121.1 GCA_944388635.1 uncultured Clostridia bacterium | reverse complement strand
GTTGGGTTTGACATCACTGTTAAGCCTGAAATCACGCTTCCTGAGAAGCCCAGTGAGAGTTTCGACGGCAACTTGTCGTCCATCGGTCTTGGATTAACGTCTGACTCTACAATGGATGTCTACCAGTACGGTCGAGGCTTTAAAGTTGACTTTGAAGTTGGCTTGAAGAGCGATAAGTATTCTATCAGAACTGTCCAGAAGTCTCTGGCAAACTGGCTCCTTCGGGAATCCGGAATTGACAGAGATGACGTAACAGTCCGCATTGGTTCTCCGAAGCAGATTGAAAAGAACCGGTACGAATTCTACATCATCATTCAGTATAACAAGGAGGCGTACCCGTACTATGAAAGCATCTGTTGAGTTTAAGTCTCTGATTGCCATGGTAATCATGGCATTCTGTAGTCTGTTACTCTCAAGCTGTTCCAACTTGCCCGAAACGTCGTACCCCTTGTACGATGTAAGAAACATTGAGACTCAAGAGGAGGTTTCTTATGAGGTTAGCTACCCAGAAGAGTTCGTCTCTCTACCGGTCACATCCGACATGTTCGGCTCAGAAACGCCGTTCGAAGGCATACTGGAGGTATTCGTATCGCCAGATGCTTCGGAAGTCTTCCGAGTGGATTTCTCGCTTCAAGCAGAGGATCCTCAAGCAGCGGTGGAAAGTCTGAAGGAGTACATTCGACTCTTAGACAGGCTCGATATCCACAGCCAGTGTGTTACAATCAATGAAGCTAAAGGCATGGCAAATCTCACTTTAGAGGTTGCCATGGAGTGAACCTTGTCCCCCGCAGCGTTTTTTGCACTGCGGGGGATACTTTTTGTTTTTAAAATTTTTTTGTTGTAAAATTTACTCTTTTGTGATATTATATTATTATGAATTTATTTTTAAAGGAGGAATTTCTATGTGGATAGCACTTATAGTTATAGTTGCTATAATTATACTTTGGGCTATAATTGCATATAACAGTTTAGTTAGAAAGAAGTTAAAGGTTGAAAATTCTTGGGGACAAATTGATGTTCAATTACAAAGAAGATTTGACTTAATACCTAACTTAGTAAATTGTGTTAAAGGATATATGGAACATGAAAAAGACACTTTAGCAAAAGTTACTGAACTTAGAACAGCATGGGCAAATGCTGAAAAGGTTGGAGAGAAAGCAAACTTAGATAATGAGCTTTCTAATACTTTAAAAACAATTATGGCTATTTCTGAAAATTACCCAGATTTAAAGGCTAATCAAAACTTTTCTGAGTTACAAGAAGAATTGAGAAATACAGAAAATAAAATTTCTTATGCAAGACAATTCTATAATGACAGTGTTACAATGTATAATGAAGCTTTACAAGTATTTCCAAGTAGTATTATAGCTAGTATGTTCCATTTTGAAGCTAAAGAATTATTCCTTGTAACTGATGAAGAGACAAGAAAAAATGTAAAAGTAGATTTTGGAAATAATTAATTTGTGTATTATATGCCAGCCGAAAACTTTTTGTTTTTTAGCTGGCTATTTTACAAATCTCGGTCGTTTAGGACACATCTAAAATGGCCGAAACTCGAAAGGATAGATAAGATATGTATGAAGATATACGTGCTAATAAAATTAAAACTGGAGTTATAATCTCAATATTTATAATTGCGATTACATTAATTCTTTATTATGTATGTATGGCTTTTGATTTAGGGCCTGTATCTATTTTTATCGCTCTTGGTGTATCAATTGCACTTTCTTTTGGCTCGTATTATAATAGCGATAAAATAGTTTTGTCGATGTCAAAGGCTAGACCTGCAACTCATGAAGAAAATCAAAAACTTGTAAATATTTTAGATGCTCTTGTTATAAGTGCTGGTTTAAATTGTACACCTAAAATCTATGTTATGGAAGATAGAGAACCAAATGCTTTTGCAACTGGTCGTGATCCAGAACATTCTGTTATTTGTGTTACAACTGGTCTTTTAGAAAAGCTTGATTATTATGAACTTGAAGGAGTTATCGGGCATGAACTAGCGCACATTGCGAATTATGATATTAGGCTTTCTGCTGTTGTAACAGTTATGGTAAGTTTTGTTGTAATTCTTTCTGATGTGTTTACAAGAGCCTTTCTATGGGGTGGCGGAAGACGTAACTCAGATAATGATAGTGGTAGTAGAGGAAATGCAATTTTTATGCTTATTGGACTTGCGTTTTTAATTCTTGCTCCAATATTTGGAAAGCTTGCACAGCTTGCTATATCGAGGCGTAGAGAATTTTTAGCTGATGCGACTTCAGCAAGATATACAAGAAATCCAGATGCGCTTATTTCTGCTCTTGAGAAGATTTCAAATGATCCGAATGAATTAGAAACCGCAAATAAATCTACTGCTCACATGTATATTGTGACTCCTTTTAGGGATGATAAGATTAATAAATCTAGCATTTGGTCAACTCACCCAAGCTTAGAAGAAAGAGTCGAAGCATTAAGGAATTTAAAATAAACTTAAAACATTATTTTAGACTTTACTAAAAGAAGAGGATATATTTAATTTGTCCGTTTACCTTGCTGGGCAAAACTTTTAAATAACTTTATAAGAAGTTTTGCCCTACACAGCATAACTTAGCTCTAATTCACTTCGTTCAAAGAGCTAAGAAAATTCGCCGTCGCTTTCAGCTCCGTTAATCGCTGCGCGGATAAACTTAAAATTAAATATATCCTCTTCTTTTTATTTTAGAAGCATTCCAAATCTCAAGGTAAAAAGTTTATTTTAATCCATAAATTTTATTTCCGTTCCCATATGTAATTTTTGCAACTTCTTCTAGTGGTATTTGTTTTACTTCTGCAATCTTCTTTGCTGTATATATCAAATTTCTTGAATCGTTTCTCTTTCCTCTGTTTGGTTCTGGGCTAAGATATGGGCAGTCTGTCTCTATTAGCATTTTATCTTCTGTAACTATTTGGAGTATTTCTTCTGCATTTTTTGAATTTTTAAATGTTATTGCTCCTGCAAAAGATATATAAAATTCTGCTTCCATTCCTGCTTTTACTAAATCTTTATTTAATTGACAGCAATGCAAAATGCCTTTTTTCTTTGGTAGTATATCTCCCTTTAATATTTCTATTGTTTCCATTATTGCATCTCTTGAATGTATAGCAATTGGAAGCTCTAATTTATTTGCGAGTTTAATTTGTTCTAAAAAAGCATACCTTTGCAATTCTTTCTTATCTTTTACCCAATGATTATCTAAGCCTATTTCTCCTATTGCAACAACTTTTTTATTTTCTTTTACCAATTTTTCTATCTCGAGAATTTGTTTATCTATCTCTTTTTCATTTTCTGTAATTTCATTTGGATGTATTCCGAACTGCTGCATACATAAAATCATGTGTATTTGCAAGTTCTATGACTTTTTTTGAATTTTCTACATTATCTCCAACAACAACTATTCTTGTTACTCCTGCTTCATATACAGCTTTTATTATCTCTTCTCTGTCTTCATTAAACTGTTCATCGTTATAATGTGCATGTGTGTCAAAAAATTCCATTTTACATCCTCTCTTTTATGAAAATATTGCGATTACATTTGCAATAGCAAATTCTTTGCAATGTGATATACTAATTTCTATGCTTTCTAAATCTTGTGGCTTTTTTTCAATAAAATTTATTATTGGTCTTCCGATTTTCATCATTTAATATTTCTACATCGTTCCATGTCATATCAAATTTATTTTTTAATTTGTTGGAAATTGCTTTAAATATTGCTTCCTTCGCTGCAAACCTTGCTGCATAGTGCTGATATTTAACCTTGTTTTTTTCTTCACAATATTTAATTTCTCTTTTTGTATAGATTTCAGTTATAAACTTTCCATTATTTTCTATCGCTTCTTTTATTCTATCTATTTCAATAATGTCTGTTCCACAAGTTATTTGCATTGTTATCCCCTATCTTAATTTGTATAATATTATAAAATTTATTACATTTACAATTAGCGAAACTATTAGCATAAAAAGAATTACTTTGTTTAATTTTTCGTTATTCTTTACTTTAGAATTTTTGTAAGCAATATCATATTGTCTTTTAACTTTTTCATAAATTTCGTCTAATTCTAATCCTTTAAGTATTTCTTTGTACATTAAGTTTCCATTGTCATTGTTAGTTATTTCATGTATCCATATATCGTTTGTAAACTTTATAAATTCTTCCTTATTTCTCTCTATCTCTTTTGTGTTTTTAAAATCGTTTAAAAGTTTATTTAAATAAAATTTTTGATATAATGCAAAAATATATGTATAAAAATATTCATTTTCATATTCAAATGGTAAATTTGTATAATTTACTGTATTTATGCTTGAAGTTATAAGATTTACTCCTGCTGAACTTACTCCTATTTTTATGTATTTTCCAAGATTTACTACATTTAGCCTTTCATTATTAAATATAGAATTAAATTCACTATTTAGCACATTTGCAAATTTAAAAAATTCCTTTTCTATTTCTTTAAATTCATGTACATCATTCCAATATTCTTGGTCTAAACACACATAAGAGTATGTTAAAAATCTATTTACATCAATATCTATTTTCTTAGATTCTACTGGGTTCCATGTAAGTTCCTTTATAATGTCTGACAATTTTTTTATATCACTAAATGTTCCTGTTTGCAATTTTATTTTATTATAACTAAAAATATCTTTTACTTCTGAATTTATATCTCTAAATCTAAAATTAAAATTCAAAAGGTCTGAAAATTTATCACTATCTTCAATATTTGTTTTTAGTACTAAAAAACATATTCCTGTATTAAAACAAATTATCTCTATTTTTTGTATTTTAAAGAAAATACCATCTTCTTCTCCTGCTTTTGCTTGTATATCTTCCCCTAAATTGTAATCAAAAATTGTACAAGGTATTTGAGATAACATATTAGCCTGCAATTTTATTCCAAATGATTTAAATACTCTCATACTTGTATCTGCAAACATAAAGCTTTTAAACATGTACTCTCTTACTGTTGGTAAAAAGTAGTTATACATGCTAAAATCTTTTCTTTTTTCAAAGATTTTTAATTTACATTTGCTATTTTTTAATAGTCTTTGCATATATTTGCTGTATTTTTCTGTTTTTACAACATAGGGATATATAAAATAGCTATAATGGTATTTCATCTTTAGTTCCATATGTTTCTTCACTTCCTTAGTAAATTTATACATCTAAATAATAATTTGCGTTTGTGTCTTCACATAAGTGCCATGTGCTTATAAAGTCTATCTTTGTATTATTATCTAAATTATATTCTGGTTCTACAATAACTTTTCCTTTTGCATCTATTGCTCCCCATACTCCGTCTTTTTTTATTGCTGCATATCCACTAGCATTTTGCTCTGTTGCATCATCATATATATAGTCTACTACAACAGTTCCCTCTTTATCTACAAAACCGTATTTGCCGTCCTTTTTGCTTAGGAATAATGTGTTTGTTGTTAAAAATGTTGATGATTGTTTTTCTTCAAATTTAAAATTGTAGTATTTATAATTGTCATCTGTAAATATTCTTAAATATCCTTTTTCCTCGTTTATTTCTGAAACTATTCCTGTTATCTTTGTTTCAAATTTTGAGTCTATAACTTTTGATACTAATTTTTCATTTTCTAAATAATCTGCAATAAAGAAATCTCCTGTTGAAACATGACTAATATCTATAGCTTCAAATGCTAGTTTTTCTTCTCCATTTACATTTACTATTCCGTATTTTTCATTTTTCTTAGCTATAAAATTGTTTGTATTTGTTCCTCTTATTTCATCATATTCAAAATTTATTTTTGTCTGTCCTGTTTTATCAAGTACACCTACTTTTTCTCCTTTTTTGGCTATAATATAGTCTCCACTTATATCAATTACATCATCAAATGCATTTTCTAATACTGTATTTCCTTCTTTATCAATTATAATGTATTTACCATTATTTTTAACTACAAAATAATTTGCTGAATAAATACCTTTTATCTCTTCGTAATTGCATTCTAAAGTAACTGATTTATCAAAACCTATTATTCCATATTTTCCTTCTTGATTTATAACAATATATCCGTTTTTATAATCGTCTTCTATCTTTTCAATTTTGCTGTAATTTGGTTCGATAATTATGTTGCCTGAATTATCTGAAAGTCCATATTTTCCATCTTTAACAATTAATAAACTGTTTTTAACTCCTTTAAGTGTTTCTATGCTTTCATATTCACAAGGAAGTATTTCTTTTCCAGAGAAATCGCATAAGCCCCATTTGCCATTTTTTTGTACTTTTAATACATTGCTTTCATACCAAATATTTTGGCTTTTATCATAGTTTGCAATTGTATCTACTTTATCATACCCTTTTGCTATTTCTTTTCCTTTTTCATTAAGTACTTTTGATTTATAGCTTCCGTCTTCATAATTTACATCATATGTGCATACAAATACGGCTTTTGTGCTATCTGGCACAACTATCATATCATCATAGCTTGCATCTATTACTGTTTCTCCATAAGAATTTATTACTCCCCATTTTCCATTATCATATATTGTATAATATGTTACTGTTTCTACTTTGCCTGTTGAACTCTCAGTATTACTTGTAAGTAAAAATCTTATTCCTACAATAAACATTATAACTACTAAAATAAATACGATTACTGCGATTATCTTTTTAACATTCAATTTTGAATCTGCCTCATACCTTCTTGCGCGTCTTGCCATAAAATTCCTCCGTTTTTCAATTATTTGCTAATTTATAGTTAAATCCATGCTAGGTGGTATAATCTGTACATATGTATTTCCGTCATTTACTTTAATTTCATTTCCTTCCAAATCTTTATATACAGTTTTTCCTGCTCTTGTTGTTTTTTCGCATTTTATTTTTATTGCTTTTCCATTTGTTATATAATATCCGTCTAAGTTTCCTATATTTTCTATTTCTTGTCTTCCATATCCATTTTCTTCTGATGTTGTATAGTTTTTAGCAATTGTTATTATTATATTTTTTGTTGTTATTTTTTCTCCTGTTAACCAGTCTTTGCTAAGACTACCTTTCCAGTATCTTTCATAAAGTCCTGTTTCTGGGTTATATTCATATTTAACTTTTGATGCTGCATATGGTATATCTACAGTATTTGCGACAGTGCCTTCATCCAATGTAACTTCTTCTGTTACATAGTTTAAAACATTTCTTTCATTTGTTGTTTTTCTGTATTTTTGGCTGTCTGCATATTCCCAAATTCTTTCTGTGTTTGTTAATGCGTTATGTGGTGCTTTTTTATCCTTAGTTCTCCAGAATACATTTTTTGGAGATAAGATTCCGTTTGCATTGTCCATATCTAATTTTTCTACATCGTCAAGTGCTCTTTCACTTCCACCATAATGTACAAATATACTGTCATTTTCTAATGCGTAATCTATAAACACTGGTCTTGCACTTCTTGTAGGACCTATTGTTTCAACGTTTGCATTTTTATATACTGCAAGCATTCTTGTAAGCCCACCTTCAACATAAGCCTCATATACAAGCATAGCTTCGTTTAAACCTGTTTGTGGTACTGCTCCTCCTACATTGTCTATCATTATTGCAAGTGTTCTTTCATTTCCGGAATATTTACTTTGTGGAACTTCTTCCTCTTTTTCATCTAATACAACTGTCATTGTGTTATTTCCGTCTGCAAGATTTCCATAAGTTTCTTCTGTATCTTCATTTTTCATAAATTTCATTCCAAGAAGTACACCAAAAACTATAATTGCAATTACAAGTAGTGCTATTAAAATTTTTACTTTCATATTTTATCAGTCCTTTATATTTAATTTATTTAAAATATTTTCTTCCTTTTGCCTCATTACTTTTTTGTCTTCCTCTTTTATGTGGTCATAACCCATTAGATGATAAAAGCCATGCACCAGCATATATGCAAATTCTCTTTCTTCACTATGTTCATATTCAACTGCTTGTCTTTTTACAATTGGTATGCATATAATTATATCTCCTAGTGCTTCTTCATTTTCCTTTGCTTTTTCTATTTCATCTTTTTCAAACATAGGAAATGATAATACATCTGTTGGGTTGTCTATATTTCTATATTCTTTATTTATTTTTTGTATGTTTTCTTCATTTGTTAAAATTATGCTTATATAAATCTTATAGTCATACAAATTTTCTTCTTTAAAGCATGCTTCATATACTTT
>CALXJN010000120.1 GCA_944388635.1 uncultured Clostridia bacterium | reverse complement strand
TTTTTTTGCAATTTGTACCGCTTCCTCCATATTTTTTACTTCATACACATTTTTCCCTTTTACATTTTTTCCTATATAATATCCTGTTTCTGGCATACAAATTAGATTTTCTATTTTACTATTATTTAGGTATTCTATAAATTCAGCAAAATTTACCCCTCTATCCATTCCTCCTACTATTAGGGTATTTACTTTTTCTAAAGCTTCTATTGAATTTATTGTTGATTCTGGTATTGTTGCAATTGAGTCATTATAATATATTATGCCATCATATTCTCCCACATTTTCTATTCTATGTGGTAATGGATTAAAGTTATTTATTGTTTCTATTGTTTTTCTTAGGTTTAAGTTTAAAATTTCACTTATAGCTAATGCAAACATGATATTACTTAAATTATACTTGCCGACTAGATTTCTCTTATCTAATACATTATATAATTTCTTTTTGCCTAAATATATGTAATCCTCTTTTAAAATTAATTTATTTTCTTCTTGTATTTCATCTTCTAAGGTAATTTTATATTCTTTACCTATTATTTTATATTTTTTTAATTCTTCATTTAAAATTTTGCTATCTAAGCTATGCAAAAAATAATCTTTTTGAGTCTGGTATCTAAATATATTACACTTAGCTTTTGCATAGTCTTCTAAGGTTTTATAATGGTCTAAATGTTCTTGATAAATATTTAAAATTACTGATATATTAGTAGATTTTTCCATATATTCTAACTGATGTGATGACATTTCTAAAACTAGTGTCATTTTTTCTTTTATCTCATCTATATTTTCAAATACTGGTACACCAATATTTCCAAGCAGCATAGTATCTATTCCTTGATTTTTTAATACTTCATATATTAATGTGCTTGTCGTACTTTTTCCCTTTGTTCCTGTTATTCCTATTGTATATACATCAAAAAATTCTAAAAGCAATTCTAGCTGTGATGTTATTTTTTCTTTAAATTTGCTTATGTCAACATTTGCAAAAGATATTCCCGGTGCTTTGATGATTACATCATAGTTTTCTAAATTTTCTAAATACTTTTCTCCACTTATGTATATTGCATTTTTCTCGTTTTTTAATAATTCATTTTCTATAAATTTTACATTCTTGTCTGCTATGTATATCTTTTTTTCTTTTAAATATTCTCTTATAAATTTATATGTGGACTGTCCTTCTAAACCAAAACCTAGTATTAATATTTTTTTATTTTCAAGATAATTTATAAGTTCTTTAATCATTTTGTATCTCCCTTTTTAGTATATCTTCTTGTTTTTTTGTTAAATTATGTTTTTCATTAAATCTTTTTGTTATATCTATGCTTATATCTGATAATTTAAATTTTTCTTTATAATATTTAAGTAAATATGGTAATTCTTTGTTTTCCTTTTCTAGTTTTGAAATTGTTAAACTTATTGCAAAATTTACCTCCTCAAAAGTTCCAACACATTCAAATGGTTTTGTTTCTCCATGTCCTGTAAGTTCTATAAATGTTTTCAAAAGATTTTTATCTTCGAATAAGTCTTTTTCAAATATTTCTATCAATTCTTCTTTATATAAATATGGGCTTAATATTGTGTATACAAATAAACATTTTGGGCATTTGCCACACCATTTCCATTCCTTTTCTTTGCTTCCGTACATTACAACTTTTAAATATCTTATGATATTTTTTATATTTTGAAAATATTTTTGCAATTTGAAGTTCATTTAATGGTCTTAAAAAGCTAAAGTATTTTACATTTCCCTTTAAATATTTTTTTGCATAGTTTGTAAAATCTTCTTCAAATTCGTATGTTTTAGAATATTGATGATTTACTTTTTCTCCTACAACATTTGCTTCATTTGCACTTGATTCATTTGATAAAGCTATATATTTTTTATTTGTTATATATGCGATAAAATAACTCAAAAATGCAAGCATTGAAGAAAATGGCGTATGTCCATTTATGTATCCTTCACTATTTAGTTTAAGTAGTTCTTTATCAATTGTTCTATATACTTCTATTATATGACTATTATCCATATTGGCTGCTTTTGCGCATTCTAGGGTTACTTGCTTTGGATTTACAATTAGGCAAAAATCATTTTTCCTATCTAAATTCAAAGTTTCAAGTGTTACAACTGAGTCTTTTCCTCCACCTATTGGTACTATATATCCGCTCTAAAATATCTTTTTCTTCTTGTATTTCTATTTTATTTCCTTCACATTCTATATTCATAAAGCTTTCTATATCTGTTTTTATATTATTTGTGAAAAATAGTTCTCCAAGCCCATAAAAATATAATTTCTTAAGCCATTTTTTTTGCTCTTCATTTAAATCGCCACATTTTATTATTACATTTGGAGAACATGTACATTTCCAATAACTTATTAATTCTATAAGTCCTATATGGAATATCATATTTTTTATTTTATCTGTTTCTAATTTTCTTATCTTCATATCTTTTTTTAAGATTTTTATACTTGGATTAAATATAGCTAAATCAGGTATTTCAAATGTATATGTTAAAAAAATTTCATTTTCATCTTCTTTTATATTATAATCTTTATATATAAAGTATTGGTACTTTTCTCTTAACTTCTTAAACTTCAAAGAATTATCCATTTTTATAATCATTCCTTTCGCTCATTTTGCTTTAATATTTTACCACACTTATATTATATTTTCAATTTATATAATTTGGTGAACACTCGGTCACATTTCTTTCACAAAACTTTACTTTTATTGAATTTTATAGTATAATATATAAGGTAAAGGATTCGGTTAATATGATTAAATTAATAGCAAGTGACTTAGATGGTACTATCATTGATGATAAAAATTCTATTTCACAAGATAATTTAAAAGCGATTGATAATTTACAAAAAAACAATATTCCTTTAGTTATTTGTACTGGTAAGACTTATGCACTTAGTAAAGATGTTTGTAAAAATCTTCATGCACGTTTCGGGATTTTTGGTAATGGAAGTCAAATAGTTGATTTAACTACTGGAAATGAAATTGTTAAAAAGGCTCTTTCTCTACAAGAAATCGAGTCATGTTTTTCTATTATTAAAAATCATGATTTGCATGTCCATGCATATACAGAAAATAGCATTGTTACTCCAAAATTATTATACATGGATTTAAGAAATTCTATTCTTTTTCCAAATAAAGTTAATATTGAAATTGTAGATTCTGTTTTAAATTATGCAAGAGAAAAAAATGAGCCAATATTAAAACTTATTGTTTCTTCTACTTCTAGTCTTTTAAATGTAAAAGAAGAATTAGAAAAAAGCACTAATTTAAACATTATGTATATTACAAAAACTGGTATGTATAAAGATAATATTATAGATAAAGAATACGAGTATTTAGATATTTCCCCTCTAAATGTTACTAAAGGGAATGCGCTACAAATGCTTAGCAATTATCTTAATTTGAAAAAGGATGATATTTTATCTATTGGAGATAATATTAATGACATAGATATGTTTAAAGCTTCAAATATCAGTGTTGCTGTTAATAACGCATGTGATAAGGTAAAATCTAATGCAAATTATATTTCTCAAAATACTGTTGAAAATGGTGCATTTGCTGAAGCTATATATAAATTTATTCCTTTTGATAATGTCTAAATTATTTTATTTACCAATAATTACAATTGATTTAGCTCTAAAATTATGTTAACATAGTTTTAGAGCTTTTGTTTTATGGAGGTAATTATTATGCTTAATAAATTGATTT
Organism: uncultured Clostridia bacterium; assembly: GCA_944388635.1. GTDB lineage: Bacteria > Bacillota > Clostridia > TANB77 > CAG-508 > JAAWPK01. Next base: position 33,557 of record CALXJN010000120.1, on the reverse strand, counting down.
TGACTATAAAGAACTTTGATTTAAAAATAAAAAAAATACTTATAAATGGCTTGTATTTTTCTCTAATTGTTTCAATTATTGGAACTTTAATTTTAACTTATTACATATCTTTTAAATCTTCTAATCTTATATATTACATAGGAATTGAAATCATACATTTATCAATATCTTTTGCTGCTTCTTTTTTTGCTGCTGCTTTTAAAATTAATAAAATAAAAAAAGATTTAGCAATTTAGGGTATTAGTTTAATGAGGAGAGGTTACGATATTTTCTCAAAAAAAATCTCAAGTTTTTAACTTGAGATTTTCGTTTTTTATGTTAAGGTTAGATAAATTCATCTTTATACAGCTTCTGCTGTTTGAGTTTCTTCTGCTCGCTCTGTTCCTTCTCCTTCTTTTTCGTCTATAACTTCTAAGCTTGAGATTGAAACTTCATAAGCTACTCTTTCTATTACTGTTCCGTCTTCATATTTCTTTTCATATTTTCTAGATTGTACTCTTCCTATTGCTTTAACTTGTGCTCCAACTTCTAGTTTATCACAAAATCTTGCATTTCTTCCCCAGGCTATTGCTGGTATGTAGTCTGATTTACTATATGCTCTGTTTACTGCAAGTAGTAAATCTGCAATTTCTCTTCCAAATGGTGTTTTTCTATAAATTGGTTTTTTGCAAATATGTCCAATTAGTACAACTTCGTTTGATACATCTAAATTAATCTCATCATCTTCTTTTGCTCTTTCTTCTATTTCGTTTTCAAATATTATGTCTTTAGCAAATACTGTTAAGATTAATCTGTTTTTTTCATTTTCATAGCTATTGTATGATCTGAATTGTCCTTTTACTACTATTTTTTTACCGATTTGTAATTCTTCGTCATTAATTAATCGTTCAGATATTGTTACTGGTATGATGTCAAATGTTTCACTTAAACGTGGAACTTCTAAATCAAATATGTAAAAACTTTCTCCATAAATTTCATGACTAAATCTTTTTTCGCTTGTAATTTTTCCCACTAGCACTAAATGGTTATTATCCAAATAATTTGTGTTCAATTTCTTTTCCTCCCTATTCTTTTACGTAGGAAATTTTCTTTACCTTAGTAATAATTTCATACGTATCTTTCTTTTATTACAATTTTTATTGTAATGTTTTTGCTTGTCTATTGTATTTCTTATTAGTGTACATACTTATTATACTACATATTTTTGAGTTTGTCTACATAAAATGTTAAAATTTTTAGAAAATTATTTCTTTTTTCCCATAAATTAGCAATATTGAGGCAATTCCCATTGCATTATGGCTACTATTTGACAATTTTTTGCCGTTATTTTTTATCTCTATCTCTTGTGGCTCTAAGATATTTCTGTTTACATCTATTATTTTTCTTTGAATACATAACATTAGGTTATCTTCAACACTAGATGCTGTAATTGTAGCTTTTTGATTAAATCCAAATGTTATTGCATTTACTTTTGTATTATTTATAAATTCTAAATTGTTCTCATCTATATCTGAGTTAATTACTAGATATTTAGCGTTTTTTAATATTTCATTTATCGCACTATACTTTTTTGACAATTCTTCTAAAGATATTACAAGTATTGTTTCAAATCTAATATTTTTTATATTATCAATGCTTTTACTATTAATAGTTATTACTGTATGTTCTTTATTTTCTGAGTTTAAATTCTTGCTTATGATTTTTTTTATTTGCATTTCGTTTTTGCTCTCAGCAATAACTCCTATAAAAGCCACTTTAACCCCTCCATTTTTAAATATAGCTTATTATATCCATTTTATACTTATTTTATTCATTTTATCAGTTCTGATACTTTTACTATATTATATCCTTCTTTTTGGATATTTTTTATTATAGTTTCCAAGCTATTTGCCGTATTATCTGTTCCATTATGCATTAATATAATGCTTCCATTTCTTAAGTCTTTATTAATTATATCCCACATTTGTGAGGCATCTAATCCTTGATAATCTAAAGTATCTATTGACCATTGTATTACTTTATAACCATTATCTGTTGCAGCTTTTATGACTGTGTCATTATATTCTCCATAAGGACATCTATATAATTTTGTATCTTTTCCAGTGATTTTTTTAATTTTTTCAGTACATTTTAGTATTTCTTCTACATTTTGTTCATAATTTAAAGTGTTTACATGTAAGTGTTTATCAGAATGATTAGCTAATTCATGTCCTTTGTTTGCTATCTTTTTTACATATTCTGGATATTTATCTATCCATTCTCCTACCATAAAAAATGTTGCTTTTACATTACATTTATCTAATGCATTTAATATTTTGTCAATATCATCTGCTTTCCATACACAATTTATAGTTAATGATATTCTCTTTTGTTCTGTTTCTACATTATATATTGGTTTTAAATTTTCAACATTTGAAGATGTTTCTAATGTTTTCGTTTCTGTATTTGTGAAATAAAATGAAAGAATAAATAAAATTACAACAGTACTTGCTGCAACTAAATATGAGTATATTTTTTGTTTATTTAAAATAAAAAACATAAAAATTCCTCCCAAAACAAGTTACTTAATTGTATTCTTGTTTTGGGAGGTTTATGATATTTAATCTTTTATATTTTCTTTTTCTAATATTGTTTCTAAATCCATTTTCAACTGTATTATGTCTTTTGTTACAATGTCCCAGATAAAATCTAATTTTATTCCTTCATAATCATGTACAATTTTATTTCTTAAATTTTTTATAACAACCCATTCTATATTGCTATACTTTTCCATTGTAATTTTACTTATATTCTTTACTAATTCACCTATTTGACTTATTGCAAAAATTGTTGCATCTACTTTTTCTTCATTCTTTGAAAAAGTTTCAAATGTGCTTCCTTTTGTATATTTCAATGCTTTATTTATATATTCTATCATCTTCTTTATTGACATATATTCTTTATTTTTCATACACAACTACTCCACTTTTTTTAATTTCTTTATCTATCAATGAATTTTCTTCTATCTCATATTTTTCAAATCCGTCGACTTCTTTCTGTAATTTTTCTTTTATTTCACAGATTAATTTTAATAATGCAAAACCTTTTAATTGTGAATTTGTATCAATTATCAAATCTATATCACTTTTTTTGGTAGCTTTCTTCTTTGCATATGAACCAAATAAAATTACTTGATATACAGGCTTGTCTTTTAATATTTCTCCTAATATTTTTTTTATTTCTTCTATCGTATATACTTTTTCACTCATAATTTTTCTCCTAAGATAAACTTTATTATGTTTTAAGTATAACATATCTTTTAATATTTATCAATTCTTTTGTATGTAATAAAAATTCCTCCTAAAACAAGTTACTAAATTGTATTCTTGTTTTAGGAGGTTTATGATATTTATTATAGTAAGAATTGCATTATTGCAACAATTATTACTCCTGGTACTCCTAAAAATCCGACAATTGCTGCTGTTATCCAAGTTAATTCTAATCCTAATCCAAACAAATTAAGAATAAGTATTACTATTCCACCAACTATTGCATTTATAATAAATTTGATTATTATTCGCATTGGTAATGATAATAGTTTTAAAACTATAAATAACACTAAAAGTGCTATGATGTACATTGCTATTGTCATTTTATTCTCCTCCTTTCATATGTTTTCTTGTCATTTCTAACAAATTAAGTTTTGAAAATCCTACTATTTGTGTTTTAGATCTATCTTGCTTAAGACTTTCTTCTAATACTTTTATGATTTCTTTTTTATGTTCATCATCTAGCATATCAATATAATCTATTATTATGATACCTCCAATGTCTCTTAGTCTTAATTGTTTTGCAATTTCTATGCTAGCTTCACTATTTACTTTAAATACAGTTTGTTCTAAATTTTTATTTCCAATATATTTTCCAGAATTCACATCTATTGCTGTTAGTGCTTCTGTTTTATCTATTGTGATAAATCCACCACATTTAAGCCATATCTTTCTTTGATTTGCTTTCTCAAGTTGGTCTTCTATATCATATATTTTAAATATATCTTCTTTTTCTTTAAGTTCTACTTTGATTTCCTTTTCTTCAAACTTTTCTAATATATTTTTTACTTCTTCATAATTCTTTTTATTATTTACGACTATTCTAGTAATATCTTTATCTACTAAGTCTGTTAATAATTTTTCTATAAAGCTTTGTCCATTATATACAACCATTGGTGCAATTGAGTTTTCGTCATTTTTTATCTTTTCTATTTTTTCCCATGTTTTTATTGATTTATCTAAATCTTTTTTTAAATCTTCTTTTGTTTTTCCTAATGCTGATGTTCTAACAATTACTCCAAAATTATTTGGAAGTATTTCATTTATTATATTATTTAATCTTTCTCTTTCTTTAATATCTTCGATTTTTTGTGATATTGTTCTTATATCTGTCTCTGGCATTAATACAAAATATCTACTTGGGATGCTAATATGTGTTGAAACTTTAGCTCCTTTCATTTTTGTTGCATCTCTTTTTACTTGTATCAATATTTTATCATTTACTTTTATTAATTTTTTTATATTTTTCTCTTCTTGCGCTTCTTTTTGTTTTACAACATTTATTTTAGGAAGTATATCTTTCAAATGTATAAAAGTATTTCTATCTTCTCCAATATCTATAAACGCTGCTTGCATTCCTTGAAGTACATTTTGAACTTTTCCTAAATATATTTTTTCTTCAAGCCTTTTTTTCTTATCATTTTCTTCATATTTTTCAATTACATTTCCATTTTCCAAAAGCACAATTTGTGTGATATTATCTGTCTTTTTTATAAATATTTCTTTCATTTTTCCTCCACTCGATAAATAACATAAATAAGATATTGATTATTAGTTATATTTATTCATAGCAATATCAACACCATTTTCTATAATTTCTTCTATTGCTTTTGCTCCTGTTTCTATTGCTTCATCTAATATTTTTCTTTCTTCTTTATTTATTTTTTCTAACACAAAATCTTTTAAATCTTTTTGTTTATCAGGATTTCCGAACTCCAATTCTTATTCTATAAAATTCTTTATTTCCAAGTTCTTGTACAACTGACTTCATTCCATTATGAGTTCCAGCTCCTCCTGTTTTTCTAATTTTAATTGTTCCTTCTTTTATATCTATATCATCATGTACTATAATTATTTTATTTCCTTCAATTTTATAAAAATCTTTAAATTGTTTTACTGCAATTCCACTTAAATTCATATATGTTTGTGGTTTTACAAGTATGACTTTTTCATTTTTTATAATTCCTTGTCCGTATAATGAATTATATTTATTCCTATTTATTTCTATTCCATTTCTTTTAGCTAGTTCGTTTAATGTATCAAATCCCATATTATGTCTTGTATTTGAATATTCTTCTTCTGGATTTCCTAAACCTACAATTAAATACACTTTTTTGTCCTCCTCATTTTATCTAATATATTTTATCTTGTTTTCTATTTTTTTACAAGTAGTTTTGTCGTAAATTGTTGATATTTTTAAGCTTACGGTGTATAATACTATTGATTAGAAAAATTTTTTTAAAAAATGGAGGTATTTTTATGAAGTTTGATGCTTGGAATGGTTTTCAATGTGGAGACTGGCAAAAAGAAATAGACGTAAGAAATTTTATTCAAACTAACTATACACCATATGAAGGTGATTCATCTTTCTTAGTAGGTCCTACTGCGAGAACAAAGAAATTATGGGATGAAGTTTTAGAATTGTATAAAAAGGAAAAAGCTGCAGAAGGTGGCGTTTTAGACATAGATACTAAAACAATATCTACTATAACTGCTCATGATGCTGGTTATATTGATAAAGATTTAGAGCAAATAGTTGGGCTTCAAACAGATGCACCACTTAAAAGAGCTATCATGCCTTTTGGTGGTATAAGAATCGTTGAAAAATCTTGCGAAGCTTATGGAAAAAAAGTAGATCCTGAAACAGATAAAATTTTCCATGGAACAAGAAAAACTCATAATGACGGTGTTTTTGATGTTTATACACCTGATATAAGAGCTGCAAGAAGCTCTCATCTTATTACAGGTCTTCCTGACGGATATGGTCGTGGAAGAATTATTGGAGATTATAGACGTGTTGCCCTTTATGGTGTTGATGCTTTAATTGAAGATAGAAAACATATTATTGATTTACTAAATCATGATGAATTTACAGAGGAACTAGTAAGAGAAAGAGAAGAATTTGCAGAACAAGTTAGAGCTTTAGAAGCTTTAAAAGCTATGGCATTAAAATACGGTTATGATATTTCTAAACCTGCAACTAATGCTAAAGAAGCTGTTCAATGGCTATACTTTGGATATCTTGCTGCAATCAAAGATCAAAATGGTGCTGCAATGAGCATTGGTAGAACTTCTACTTTCTTAGATATTTATTTCGAGAGAGATTTAAAAAACGGAACTTTAACAGAGGATGAAGTTCAAGAAATCGTTGACCATTTTGTTATGAAATTAAGACTTGTTAGATTTTTAAGAACTCCTGAATATAATGAGTTATTTAGTGGAGATCCTGTATGGGTTACAGAAAGTATTGGTGGTATGGGAATTGACGGTAGAACTTTAGTTACTAAAAACTCTTTTAGAATACTTCATACTCTTGAAAATTTAGGACCAGCTCCAGAGCCAAACTTAACAGTTCTTTGGTCTACAAGATTACCAAGAGGATTTAAGGAATATACAACAAATCTTTCTATTAAAACATCATCTATCCAATATGAAAATGATGATTTAATGAGGAAGTTCTGGGGAGATGATTACGGAATTGCTTGTTGCGTTTCTGCAATGCAAATTGGTAAACAAATGCAATTCTTTGGTGCTCGTGCAAACCTTGCTAAAACTCTTCTTTATGCTATCAATGGTGGTAGAGACGAAAAATCTGGTAAACAAGTAACACCAAAATTTGCTCCAATTACTTCTGAATATCTTGATTATGACGAAGTTATGGAAAAATTTGATAACATGATGGAGTATGTTGCAAAAATTTATATTAAAGCGCTAAATGCTATTCACTATATGCACGATAAATATTCTTATGAAGCAATAGAAATGGCTCTTCATGATAGAAATATCTTAAGAACTATGGCTTGCGGTATAGCAGGGCTTTCAGTTGTTGCTGATTCACTTTCTGCTATTAAATATTCAAAAGTTAAAGTTATTAGAGATGAAACTGGACTTGCTGTTGACTATGAAATCGAAGGTGATTATCCAAAATTTGGTAATGATGATGATAGAGTTGACCAAATTGCAGTTAGTATTATTAAAACTTTCCTTGGAAAATTACAAAAGCACTGCACTTACAAACATTCTAAACATACATTATCAGTTTTAACTATTACATCTAATGTTGTTTATGGAAAAGCAACTGGTAATACACCTGATGGAAGAAGAGCAGGAGCTCCTTTTGGACCTGGTGCAAACCCACTACATGGAAGAGATACTAATGGTGCATTAGCTGTTATGAATTCTATCGCTAAACTTCCATATAGATATTCTGAAGATGGTATTTCATATACATTTTCAATTACACCTAAAGCACTTGGTAAAGATGAAGAATCAAGAGTAAATAACCTAGTAAGTATGCTTGATGGTTTCTTTGCTCAAGAAGGACATCATATAAATGTAAATGTATTTGATAGAGCTTTACTTCTTGATGCTATGGATCATCCAGAGAAATATCCTCAACTTACAATAAGAGTATCTGGATATGCTGTAAACTTTGTTAAGTTAACTCGTGAGCAACAGTTAGATGTTATTAATCGTACTATCCACGAAAGAATTTAATTAAAAAATAAGTTTTGGATTACGTCGTTAGTTCAAGTTAAAAATGCTTTAACGTACAAAAAGTACGCCTTCACATTTTTAACTTGAACTGCGTAGTACTCCTTGTTTCTTTTTTTAATCTTTAATTATTGCTTTTATAATATATATATGTAAATTCAGATTATGTTCTGCCTTTACATATGTATATTATTTTATGAAAGGAATTATAATATATGAACGAAAATAATACTTTGAGAGTTCATTCTTTTGAAAGTTTTGGTACTGTTGATGGTCCTGGAATAAGATATGTTATTTTTCTTCAAGGATGTCATTTAAGGTGTATGTATTGTCAAAATAGAGATACATGGGATGAAAAAGCTGGACAAATTTTCTCTACAGATGATATTGTTCAAAGAATATTAAAATATCAGAATTATATAAAACCTTCTGGCGGAGGTGTTACCGTTTCTGGTGGTGAGCCTTTGCTACAAACGAAAAGCTTAATTCCTTTTTTTGAGGAATTAAAGAAATACGATATTCATACAGCAATTGATACATCTGGAATGTTTAGCTTAACAGATAATGTAAAAAAACTTATTGATTTAACAGATTTATTTTTATTAGATATAAAGCATATTGTTCCTTCAAAATCTAAGGAATTAGTTGGTTTTTCTAATGAACTTGAACTTGATTTTGCAAGGTATTTAAGTAGTATTGGAAAACCTATGTGGATAAGACAAGTCTTAGTTCCAGGTTATACAGATGATGAGGAAGATTTATTGAAATTAAAAGAATTTTTATCTACTTTAAAAACTGTAGAAAAGATTGAGCTTTTACCTTATCATGATTTAGGCAAATTTAAGTGGGAAAATCTTGGGCTAAAATACCCTTTAACTGATACTCATACCGCAACTCCAGAAGAAGTTGAAAAAGCGAAAAAGATTTTGCGGAATAATATAGTATAATATAATATATAAATAAGAGGATATATTTAATCCTCTTATTTTGCTATATCCAGCAGCTAATTTCTTTTATTCCATTCTTCTTTATTTATTTGTCTTTCTCTTGCTATACTTAGTGCATCGTCTGGTACATCATCTGTTATTGTTGAGCCTGCTGCAATAAGCGTATTACTTCCAACTGTGACTGGTGCTATAAAGTTTACATTTGAACCTACAAATGCATTGTCTCCTATTATAGTTTTGCTTTTTTTGAAGCCATCATAGTTGCAAGTTATTGTTCCACAACCTATATTTGTTTTGCTTCCTATTTCACAGTCTCCCATATATGATAAATGTGGTACTTTTGTGCCTTCTCCTATTTTTGCTTTCTTTAATTCTACAAAGCTTCCTATTTTTACGTTATCTGCAATTTCACATCCTTCTCTTATGTATGAGTTTGGCCCTATTTCACAATTTTCTCCAATTACTACACCAGATTTTATTGTTGTGTTTGGATGAATGACTGTATCTATCCCTATTTTTACATCATCATATATATAGGTGTTTTCCATATCTTCTATTGTAACTCCATTTGCCATATGTTCTTGGTTTATTCTTATCTTTAATATTCTTGTAAGCATTTCTAATTGTGCTCTGTCATTTACCCCAAGAATTTCTGTATTATCTTCTATTATAATAGCTCCTGTTTTTAATCCTTTGTCATTCATAATCTTTATTACATCTGTCAAATAATATTCACCTTGAGCATTATTTGGAGTTAATTTTTCTAGGGCTAATATTAGTTCTTCTATATCAAAACAATATACACCAGCATTTATTTCTGTTATATATTTTTCCTCCTCAGTTGCATCTTTTTCTTCAACTATTGCTTTTACGTTACCACCAATATCTCTTACGACTCTTCCATATCCTGTTGGATTATCATAAATTGCTGTTAATATTGTTGCATATTCCCTATCCATTACACTTTTTGCTATAAGTTTTTTTATTGTTTCTGGTCTTATTAATGGTACATCACCATATAAAATTACAACTTTTCCCTTTTTCCCTTTTAAATATGGTATTGCCTGCATTGCTGTATGACCTGTTCCAAGTAATTCTTCTTGATATGCATATTTTACGCTATCTCCAAGTACTTTTTCTACTTCTTCTCTTTTATGTCCTACAACTGTTATAACATCTTTAATTCCTGCTTTATATGCTGTTTCTACTACTCTTTTAACTAATTCTTTTCCATATATTTTATGTACAACTTTAGATTTGTTAGTTTTCATTCTTGTTCCTTTTCCAGCTGCTAGAACTATCGCACTTATATCTTCCATTTTTATTGCCTCCCTTTATAATATTTATATATTATAATATGTCTATATCATATTTTATGTTTCCTTTTCATTCCACCTTGCAATTTTTATGTTTCGATAAATATCTAATATTTGTGAATATTTTTGATACTCATCTTCCCACAGCATATCTGGTACCTTATCAAATGCATTAAATACTTTTTCCGCTTCCATTAAAAATACAAGTTGTTGATTTTTACTCAGTTTTTTATATTTTTTTGAAGCATCATATAAATTGTCTAATATTTGGTTTGCTTGTATAAATTGTGCAAAATCCTTTACCTTCATTCCTGCTGCTCTTATTTGAAACACTGAAAATGCAATTAAGCCTATTATCATTAATACTAATAATATAATTATTTCTAATACTTCCACTTGATTTTCTCCTGTTAATACAATTTTCTTTTGCATCTTAAATAACAATTAATTTTAGCATATTTATATATTTTTTGCAAATGTATTATATGCTAAATCCTTTAAGGTGCATTTTACATTCTTTTAAGAAAAAGTTGTCTGTTTGCCCTGATATATAATCAATTATAAATCTTCTTATATCTGTTTTTTCTTTATATTCTTCTGTTTTGCTATTTATAAATCCAAATAATAATTTCTCACTTTCTGTCATATTGTCGGTTATCTCAATATTTTTTCTATTATCGACTTTCTTTAAATAGTAATAAAATAAATCATAAAATGCATTTTCAAGTATATCTAAATTTTTTGTTGCTTCTTTTGAATTATATATATGCTCATAATTCCACTTTTTTAAATTTATTAAACTTTCAAATACTTTATCTGAGAATTTTAAATATGGTTTATCCATGCTATTTTCTATAACATCCATTATTAATGTATTTACAATTTCTGCATTGGTATTTCCTAAAATTTTTGTTATTTCTTTTGGTAATTCTTCTCTTTTTATTGTACCTACTATTATTGCATCTTCTATATCTCTTCCAATATATGCAATTATATCAGATAATCTAACAACACTTGCCTCTAACGTCATTGGTCTTATCTTTTTACTATATCCTTCTATAGTAAATACATTTTCTAATTCTTTTAGAAATTCTTCTTTTGTCTTTGTTGTATCTGGTTCATATCTATTTAACAGTATTTCGCCATTATGAGCAAGTATTCCATCTAATGTTTGAATTGTGATGTTTAGATTTTCTAAATCTTTAAGCATTCTAACACTTTGTGCATTATGACAAAAATATCCTATTTTTTCTCTTCTTGCTATATTATCTAAAAATCTTTCTCCTGCATGCCCAAATGGTGCGTGTCCTACATCATGTCCAAGCGCTATTGCTTCTATCAAATCTTCGTTTAGTCTTAATGCTCTTCCTATTGTTCTTGCTTCTTTTGCAACTAACTGTACATGTAATACTCTGTGTGTTATATGGTCATTATCTATAAATGCATATACTTGTGTCTTATCTATATACCTCGTATATGCTTGTGAATAGATTATTTTGTCTATATCTCTAAAAAATTTTGGTCTTATTCCTTCTGTTTCTTCATGTAATTTTATACCATTTTCAGACTTACATGCATATTTTGAGAATACTTTTTCATTAGTAAGCATTATCTCTTTTAAATTTTCAATCAATATTATTTTCTCCTTCTTCTTTTTCTTTATCATTTTCAATTACAATGTCATCTATAACTATTTGCTGATTTTCGTCCACTTTATATTTAGGGAGTTCTGGTAATTCTTCTAATGTATTTAATCCGAATTTTTTTAGAAATTCTTCAGTTACTTTATATGACATTGGTTTACCTGGCAAATCTAGTTTCCCAGCTTCCTCAATTAAATTATGTTCTAATAATCTATATATTGAGGCATCTGAACTAACTCCTCTAATGTTTTCAATTTCTGCTCTAGTTATTTTGGGATTATATGCAATTATTGCAAGTACTTCTAAAGCTGCTTGAGATAAATTAGGTTTTGCTCTTTTATCGATTATTTGATATATGTATTCATGATATTCTTTTTTACTTGCTAAAGTATATCCATTGTTTACAGTAATAATTTCTATCCCTCTATTTGCCTTTTTTAAATCTTCTTTCATATCTTCTATTATATTGGCTACTTCTTTTTTATCAATTTCGAGGCTTATGCTTAATTCTTCTAAAGTCACTATTTTACCACTTGCAAACAATATTGCTTCTATAATTCCTTTAATTTTTTCTCTATCCATTGTTTCTCCTATTTATATTAAAATTAGCAAATGTATTATATCATATCTTTCATACATTTGCTAACACTTTTATTATTTTTTTATCAATAGCCTAATTCTTTTAATAATTCTTTAACTTCATCCTTATATTCATTAATTACATTTAAGTATATAACTGTATTATCAACCCTTGATATTACTTTGTATTTGCCGCTTGATGATAGCGAATATTTTGAATAATTTTTTAAGCTTATACTGCTTTGTGAGTAACTTGAATCTATAAAGTCTTCAGATGCTTTTTTGTTTACTTTATAAAACATTTTTGCATAATCTAAATTTTCAAACACATAAAATTCTAGCTTATACTCACCGTTCTCACTTGTTGCTATGTACATTTCCTTTATATCATCACTGTCTGATAATTGATATGATGCATCTTCTACAATATAACCTTTTTCTTCTAGTTTTGTCTTAAAATCATCTGTTGATAAAGCTACTTTATTGGGTGCAAATATTAAAATTCCACCCACAACAATTAAAGCTATTGCAAATATAATTGCAATAACAATTAATGTAATTTTAACTGGCTTTTTCATTGGATTCCTCCCTTTGCCTTAAAACATTGTTACAATAAGTACTTCTGTAATAATCAAACATATTATCAAAAATACCTTTAATCCTTTTGATACATCCTTTGTAAAAATTATAAATGCTGCTAATAAAAATACAATTATTGTTAATAATATTCTTCCCATGTTTATCTCCCTTTTCTTTTGACTTTTGTTAATTTATGTTGTTATTATATCAAATAATTTCATAATGATAAATAGTTTTTATAAAATTTTTTAATATTTTTTTATTTTATTATTTTGCAATTCTTTTTTATCTTTTCTTTACCTGAAACTTCTTCGTAAATTTTCAATATTTCTTCGATAATCTTATCATCATCATCTTTTAGTTTTGAAAAAATATATGGTGTATATAGCACTCCATATAAAAGTATTTCAAAGTCTAGCTTTTTGAAATTAGTCCTTTCATAAAATCTTTTTCTTTTTTCCCTGTATTTATTTTCTTCTTCATTTGCGCCAAGTCCTGTTTTTTCTATCTCTGCTAATATTCCTCTGCATTCTTTTTCTTCTTCAAGTAAAGCTTCTATTGCTTTTGTTCCAAGCTTACTATTTCTATATTCTGGCAATATTGCAAAATAGTCTAATAGTGTGTATTCTCCGTTTTTTACTCTAATTATCATCATAAATCCTACAAATTGGTCATTTGTTATGATTTTTATAAGTTTTGTATATCCTTTTTCATATGATGTTTTTATTAATTTTAATGGTTTTCTTTCATTGTCTGGAAAAATTTCCACATAATGTGAATATACATCTTTTTCAAATTCATCTATATTTATATATTTTAATCTTATGTTTTCCATAAAAAAACTGCTCCTTGTTTTTCTATTTTACCACAAATAAATAATATTATTTATTTCTTCTTACTAACTTCTCTATTCAAAATTCAAAAAATTCTTGCTTCGCCAGATTTTTTGAATTTTGGCTCGGGCGGTTAGATTCGAATACCCCAAGGGCACTTCTTCACTTCGTTCAGGGCGCTAACGGCCATTATTTCTCCTTACTAACTTCTCTATTCAAAATTCAAAAAATTCTCGCTTCGCCAGATTTTTTGAATTTTGGCTCGGGCGGTTAGATTCGAACTAACGAGTGTCGGAGTCAGAGTCCGATGCCTTACCGCTTGGCGACGCCCGAATATTCAATTTACATTTTGTATTTTATCATACAAATATAAAAAGAGCAAGATAATTCTCTATTTACAGTGATTTTTTACTTGCAAATGTAGTGTGTGCATGGAAATGCTTCCGCTTTTGGTCGTTTAGGATGCATCTAAAATGACCGAGAGCTTGCAGTTTGGGACGGTTCTAAACTGCAAGCTCCACCTTATTTAGGCTAGAATTGTCGAATTTTGTTGTCAAGTACAAAATCTACCAATTTTGTAAAAAATGCACAAAAAAAGGCAGGTTTTCACCCCACCTTAAAATCTTTTATCACATAGCCGACTTAAGCATGTAGAAATTTAATTTTACATTTCTTCTGTTTCATCTGAATAGTATATAACATTATTTTCTGAATATGTCTTATAATACTTACCTAGAAATTCTGGTTTTATGATTTCTCCTTCTGATTCAAAATTAAATTTGCATTCGCATACTATATTTCCTTCCTCATCAATTACTCCCCATAGTCCGTCCTTTTTTACTCCTGCAAATCCAAATCTGTTAAACTCTGTCACATAATCATAAGTGCATTGCACTTTTTCATTTTCTTCTTTGTCTTCAAAGCCCCATTTTCCGTCTTTGCAAACGGCAAATAATATATTATTTTTGAAAATATCTTTTGCTGTTTTCACTTCTCCATTTGGTGTTATATAGCTTGTTTTCTCTTCATTATATATTTCTATATAGTCTTGTTTTATGTCTAAACTTGCATTTGCAAGAGATATAACCATTTGCATATTTCCAGAGAATACATCAGTTACATTATTCTCCATGTCTACACCTTTTAACAAATTATGTTCTCCTATTTTGCTTAGTACATCATACTTAAAATCTATGCAAACATTTCCATTTTTATCAATTACTCCTAGGCCTTCTCCACTTTTATATGCGACAAAATAGTCCTCAAATGCATATTCTATATATAAATATTCATTTTTTACTTTTTCATTTCCAGCTTCGTCAATAATTCCGTATAGATTTTCATTATTTACTGTTATGTTATAATTCAAGTCAGGAACCTTTATCATTGCTGTATATGCATTTTCTAGTTTTTCTCCGTTTTTATTAAAATAAATATCTTCAGTATATGTTTGGGCAAAAATGTATTCACCATTGAAATTAATTGTTTTATATATAACATCTAAAACATTATTTCCTTCTATGTCTAAAACTCCAAATTGCCCACTTCTCTCTACTTTAAATAGCTCTGCATCTTTATTATATGCAATAGACTGATATGCAAAATCTATTATCACATTTTGATTTCTTAATACACCATATTGTCCATTTCTTGCTGCAATTAAATATATATCATTGCTTTCTATCTCTAGTATTCTGCCTATGCTTGTATACTCCGTATCTAGTACTGTTTTCCAATTAGAGCTAATATAGCCATATCTATATCCATCATCTGTTGTAGTTTTTACTATGTAGCCTGATTTTGAATAACCATTATCAGTATAATATTTGTCTGCTTCTATTTCGTCATATTCAAAATCTATTAGTTCTTTGCCCTTATTATTTATTACACCGTATTTTCCATTTCTTTTAGCAAGTATTTCTCCTTCTTTATATTTTACAGAAGATAACTCATCGTATATAGCACCTGTTATTGCATTTCCAGCATAATCAATTAAGCCATACTTACCATTTTCTTCATATTTCAATACACTTTTTTCATATGGTAACTCTGTAATCGTTCCTTCAATTTCAATTGCTTCTACATTATTATATTCTGTAAATATTTCTTCTCCTACATCATTTAATACTTTGCTTGTTCCGTCATCTGTAGTTACGATAAACACTGGCTTTGTTGGATTTGGTATTATTATATTTTTATATTCATTTTTAACTACCATATCTCCATTTTCATTTATTACTCCATATTTTCCGTTCTGTTAATACAGCAAAATATTTATAGTCATCTTCCGCTATTTTTTCTAATTCATAACTTTTGTCATTATTTGCAATTATTGTTTTTACTCCAATGAATATTCCTATAGCTAATACAATTATTACAATTAACACTATTGCAAGTACTTTTACATTAATTTTTTCTATCATAAGTTTTCTCCTTTATTTAAAGGCGACCTATTGTCGCCTTTAAGAAATTACAATTAATTGCTACTACTATTCATTTGGCTCATATACCAAGAGTAATAATCAAATGGTTCTACTGTCTCTGGTATTCCATAATCTATTCCTTTTGTATCTACTGTTATGCTAGTTATTTTTATTGGGTTTGCTGGTTCTGTTGTTTCTACTTCTTCTCCAGTTTCTTCATCTACTTCTTTTTTTAGTTCAACATTTGAAATTGCCTCTAATGTTTCCCAGCCACTTGTAACTTTTCCAAATGCTGCATATTGTCCATTAAATGTTGGGCAATAGTCCATGCATATAAAGAATTGGCTTCCAGCTGAATTATATCCTTCTTGTGCTAAACTTGAAGAAAGCGATGTATAGTCTGTCCTTGCCATAGATATAACACCCTTCTCATGAGAAAGTGTATTTTCCTCATATCCATTTGCTTTAAATTCTCCAACTATTGCATATTCTTTATCATAATTAGAATCTTTTGCTATATCTTTATCAATTGCACTTAGAGTAGGTCCTCCTGTTCCATCTCCTTCTGGATCTCCTCCTTGAATTACATATTTTTCTATTCTGTGTATTGTAAGTCCATTATAGAATCCATTATTGGCAAGAGCTATAAAGTTTTTCACTGTATTTAGTGCATATTCTGGATATAACTCTATAATTATTGGTTCATCATATCCTTCTATAGTAATCGTTGCTATTGGATTTTCTGCTTTTTTAGTTAATTTCATAAAATACCCATAGCTTACT
Organism: uncultured Clostridia bacterium; assembly: GCA_944388635.1. Taxonomy (GTDB): domain Bacteria; phylum Bacillota; class Clostridia; order TANB77; family CAG-508; genus JAAWPK01. The sequence goes on along the minus strand of CALXJN010000120.1, from coordinate 16,652 downwards.
GTTCCAATTAATATGATTACTAATATTATTGCAATTATCATTGCTATTGTTCTTTTTTTCATTATTTATCTTCCTTCCTTAATTTAATTGACTTAAAGTATAGTATGTTCTTCCGTCATAATTAAATCCATTGACACTTATTACTTCTCTAGTCGTAAAATTTATGATTACATCTCCTGGATTACTTGTTATATCAAAAATATTTTCTAAATCTCTTTGTGTCAAATATCTATAGTATGAAAAATTATCTTGGTAATAATATTCTTCTCTTTGTGAATCTAAGATGTTTGAATAATTTATTCCTTTGACATTTTTTAGTGTTTCTACAGCTTTTTCTGAATCTGTTATTTCGTTTCCAAGAATTATATATTCTTCATCTCCTAGTTTTATTTTCTCATATATACTATCAACTTTTCCTTGTATTTGCTGCAATTCGTAACTAAAATTTTGTAATTTAGTTACATTCAATGAATTAACTCCATAGTTTATTGTTGCCCCTGCAAGGATTACCATTAGCAATACAGTGATTACTAATACTATCATGGTTATACCTTTTTCGTTTTTCAAAATTTACCACCTCTTTTGTTTTATATAAGCATTTTGTCAAATACAAACTGCTCTTGCATTCTTTGTAAAGCTTGTTTTATCGTTCTTGCTCTTATTTCACCTATTCCTTCTACCTTGTCAAGTTCAGGTATATCTGCAATTAATATATGTTGGAATGATTTAAATGTCTTAACTAAATTTTCTACAATGTTATTTGGCATTCTAGGTATTTTATTTAAAATCCTATATCCTTTAGTGTATACTCCTACTTCGTCGTAATTATCAAAATTTCCATAACCTAATATTTTAGCAATTATTGAAGATGACAATAACTCTTCTTGATTTAGTGCAATGATTTTTGCAAGTATTTCGTGTTCTGTTTCATTTTTATCTTGCACCATATAGTCTTTTATTATTAGTAATTCTTCTTTTTCTAAGTTGCCAATCATTTCTTCTAATTGCATTTCGATTAATTTTCCATCTTCTCCTAATTCATAAATTTGTTTTTGAACAATTTCTGCAACTTTCATAACCATTTCTGCTCTTTGTATTGCTGTTATTACGTTTTCAAGTGATACAATATCATTAAACTCATACTCATTTAATGTTATTAGCTTTTCGTCAAAAACATTTTTATATCTTTGAAGCGTTTGAAGTGCTTGATTTGCCTTAGTTAGGACTTTGGAAGTATCCTCTAAAAGATATCTTATATTACCTTTAAATATTGTTATAACATTTCTTCTTTGCGATATACTTATAACTATTTCTCCTGTTTGCTTTGCTGTTCTTTCTGCTGTCCTATGTCTTGTTCCAGTTTCTTTAGTTTCTATTTCTGGAGAAGGTATAAGCTGTGCATTAGCATATAATATCTTTTTTAAATCGCTACTTATGACTATCGCTCCATCCATTTTTGCAAGTTCATATAGTCTTGCTGCTGTATAGTCTTCGTCTATTTTAAATCCGCCCGGTCAACTATATCTAATACTTCTTTTGAATCTCCGATTACAATTAATCCACCTGTTTTTGCTTTTAATATATTATCTAGTCCTGCTCTTATTTCAGTACCTGGCGCTACTATTTTTATCATATTTGCTATAACATCTTGTTTATTTTCTCTCATAGTAGTCCGTACCCCTTTCATTGCATCTTTGATGTTTTTCACACCTATTATATCTAATTTAAAATTTTCTTTCAATAGTTTTTTGTTATTTTCTGGAATAATACATTTTTTAAAACCTAACTTTTCTGCTTCCTTAAGTTGTTTGTCTATCATATTAACTCTTCTAACTTCTCCGTGTAAGACCTACTTCTCCGATTACCACTATATCATTTGGTATTGATTTATTTTTATAGCTTGAACAAACACTAAGTATTATCCCGAGGTCTATACCTGGTTCATTTATTCTTATTCCACCAACTACATTAAGATAAGCATCTTGGTTTGATAAATTTATACCTGCTCTTTTTTCTATAACTGCCATTAAAAGTGTAAGTCTATTAAAATCTATTCCGTTTGCTGTACGTCTAGGGAAGCCAAATAAAGTATTTGTTGTAAGTGCTTGGAGTTCTACTAAAAGTGGTCTTGTTCCTTCCATTGTTGAAACAATAACTGAACCTGCTGGATTTTCGTCTCCTTCTGATATTAGTACTTCTGAAGGATTTAGGATTTCTTTCATTCCTTCTCCTTCCATTTCAAACATACCTATCTCATTTGTTGAACCAAACCTGTTTTTTACTCCACGTAAAACTCTATATGATAAATATCTTTCTCCCTCTAAGTATAAAACAACATCTACCATGTGTTCTAGCACTCTTGGTCCTGCAATATTTCCGTCTTTTGTTACATGCCCTATAATTATTGTTGTTACATTTTTTTCTTTGCACATTCGCATTATTCTCGAGGTTATTTCTCTTAACTGGCTAGTACTACCTGGCATTGAATCTACTTTATCTGAATATATTGTTTGTATTGAGTCTATTATGACTAGTTCTGGATTTTGTTTTTCTATTTCGCTTTCGATTAAGTCTATGTCTGTTTCTCCGAAAAACATAATATTATTTTTATCTATTTTTAATCTATCGGCTCTTAGTTTTATTTGCTCTGCAGACTCTTCTCCTGATACATAGAGTACTGTTTTTTGTGTTTTTATTTTATCACATATTTGGAGAATTAGAGTTGATTTACCAATTCCCGGCTCTCCTCCGATTAAGATAAGAGAGCCGTCTACTAAACCTCCGCCTAAGACTCTATCTAATTCTCCAAAACCTGTTGATAATCTTGATATTTCTTTATATTCTACATTTTTTAGTGAAATAGAGCTAACATCTTTTCCTTCTTTTTTATTTTTTACTGATTTATCATCTAGTTTTTGTTCAAAAAAAGTATTCCATTCATTGCAAGCTGGACATTTTCCGCATCCATTTTGCTGATTCATATCCACATTCTTTGCAAACAAATACAGATTTTGCCTTTGCCATAGATTCCTCCTTTATTTTCTAAGCTCTGCTTTAAATTCTTTTTCTACAGCTTGGATAATTTTTTCGATTGCTGGGTTAATTTCTTCATCAGTCAAAGTCTTATCTTGTGAACCAAATGTTAATGAAAATGCTAGACTCTTCTTTCCTTCTTCTATTCCTTTTCCTTCATATACGTCAAAAGCTTCTACGCTTGTTAAATTATTACCACCAGCCTTTTTCATAACTTTTGCTATATTTAAGCTTTCTATATTTTTATCTACAACTATACTTAAATCTTTTTTACTTCCCGGGAATTTTGATATTTCCTTATATTTCATTTTTCCGGTTTTTAATTCAAATAATTTGCTTAAATTTATTTCACATACAAACACTTTGTTTTCAGTAACTTCTGGGTGTAATAAGCCCATTATTCCATATTTTTTGCCATTTACTATAATATCTGCTGTTTGGCCTGGATGGAATTCCTCTGGTATATCCTTTGGTTTTACAAAGCCATATCTATTTTCATAGCCGAGGCTATCTAATATTTCTTCTACTATGCCTTTTAATATGTAAAAATCCACTTGTTTTCTATTGTCTATTCCTTTGAAGAATTCTCCTGACATTAATATACAAAGCTTTTCATCTTCTCCATATTCTTCTCCATGCTTATAGAAGCCTTTTCCAATTTCAAATATAGATACATCTTTGTTTTCATGTGCTGCATTATATTCATATATTTTAAGTAAAGAAGGTATCATACTATATCTTAAAGTATTTCTGTCTTCACTCATTGGATCTAATAGTTTTATTGGTTCAAATATGTCTTTTGTAAATTTATTAACTTCTTTTTCATTTAGCAATATATATGATAATGTTTCGTTTAGTCCTAAAGAAATTATCTTATTTCTTAAATTTCTTATCCTCTTATCATAATTTCCCGGTATTGTTGGAACAACTGGAAGTTTAGCTTCAATATTATTTACTCCATATATACGTCCAACTTCTTCTATTAAATCTTCTTGTATTTCTATATCTATTCTTCTTCTAGGTACAAAAACTGTAATACTATTTTGTTTAGACTCTGTTTTAAATCCAAGCCTTCTAAATATATTCAAAACTTCTTCTAGGCTTATATTTGAACCAAGTAAATTATTTATTTTTTCAAGAGTTATATCAATTTTTTTATCCTCTTTTTCTGTTTTATCATACACGCAAGTTCCTTTTGAAATTGTTGCATTTGCATATTTTTCAAGAAGAGTACATGCTCTTTCTATTGCCATATATGTTCTATTTGAATCTAAGCCCTTTTCAAAGCGGTTACTTGCTTCACTTCTAACAATCTTCTTTGATGTTAATCTAACCCTTACTCCGTCAAAAATTGCAGCTTCTATTATTACATTTTTTGTATCATTTTCAATCTCAGTATCAAGTCCACCCATAACACCTGCAAGTCCGATTGCTCTTTCTCCGTCTGAAATAACTATATCATCATTTGTTAGGTTTCTTTCTATTCCGTCTAAAGTTGTTAGTTTTTCATTATCTTCTGCCATTCTTACTTCTATCTTACCTTTCAAGCTATCTGCATTATAGAAATGTAATGGCTGACCTGTCTCTAGCATTACATAGTTGCTTATATCAACAACATTATTTATTGGTCTAATACCTGATGCTAAAAGTCTATTTTTTATGAAAGTTGGGCTTTCTTTTATTTCAACATTTAGAGCTCTTTTTGCTAAAAATATTTTACAATTATCTGTTTTTATATCTAGTTTGAAAGTATCGTTTATATCGTTTTCATTTTCTTTATGAGATAAATCTATGTCTTTAACATTCTTATCATATATTGCCCCGATTTCATAAGCCATACCAAGTATGCTTAATAAATCACCACGGTTTGCTGTTAAATCAAAGTCTATAATTTCATCATCAAGCCCCATATATTTAATTGGATCTTCTCCTGGTATTGCATCATTTCCAAGTACGTGGATACCTGTCTTATCTTCTTCTGATTGAAATTTACTCTCTATTCCAATTTCTGATAATGAGCATATCATCCCATTTGACTCTTGCCCTCTTATCATTCCTTTTTTTATTTTTATACCATTTGGAAGTTCTGCACCTGCAAGTGCAACAATAACTTTTTGCCCTTTTTTTACATTTGGAGCACCACATACTATATTTAATATTTCATTTCCAACATCTACTTTGCAAATATGTAAGTGGTCTGAATCTGGATGCATTTCGCATTTCTTTACTTCTCCTATAACTAAATTTGTAGCATTTATTAACTTTCCTGCTTCATCATATTCATTACCAACAGATGTCATATCTTCTGCAAGAGTTTTTACATCTACATCTATATCAACATAGTCTTTTACAAAGTTTGTACTTAGTTTCATTTTTCACATATCCTTCCATTTTTATAAAAATTACTTTTTATATTTACCTATTATCACTGTTCAACCATTTTTTAATTATATATTTAATTTTCGAAATACCGCGCAGTGAGCCTACCCACGCTAGCGGAATCTGTTTGTGAGTGGAGGGACATTTTATCCCGACAGCAAGGTATGATGAAAATTCAATATATAATTAAAAAAGGATAGGTTGAACTTATATTGCAAAATTTATCTTTCGAATTGAGATAAAAATCTTACGTCATTTGCATACAAGTACCTCATATCTGGAATTCCAAACTTGAACATTGCAATTCTTTCAAGTCCAAGTCCAAAAGCAAAGCCAGAATATTTATCTGGATCATATCCACACATTTTAAGTACATTTGGGTGTACCATGCCAGAACCGAAGTACTTCTATCCAGCCTGTCTGTTTGCAGATATTACAACCTTTTCCACCACATTTAAAACATGAAATATCAACCTCATAAGATGGCTCTGTAAATGGGAAATAACTTGGTCTAAATCTTATTTTTGTATTTTCTCCTATAATCTTTTTTGCAAATATTTCAAGTGTTCCCTTTAAATCTGCAAGTGATATATTTTTGTCAATAACAAGACCTTCTGCTTGTGTAAATTGATGTGAATGTGTTGCGTCATCTTCTCTTCTATAAGTTTTGCCTGGGCAAATCATTCTTATTGGAGATTTTTCTTCATTAGCAAGCATTGTTCTTGCTTGAACTGCTGAGGTTTGTGTCCTTAATAAATATTCGTCTGTTATATAAAAACTATCTTGCATATCTCTTGCTGGATGTCCTTGTGGTAAATTTAAAAGTTCAAAGCAAAATCTATCTGTCTCAAGTTCTGGTCCAGTTTCTACTGTATATCCCATTGAAACAAATAAATCTTCAATCTCTTCTATAACTCTATTTACTGGGTGCTTTGAACCTCTTTTTATTTTTGTACTTGGTAGAGTTATATCTATACTCTCTTTCTCTAGTTTTTCTGTTAATTCTTTTTTTGCAAATAATTTTTCTTTATCGGAAATTGTCTCTTCAATTTCTTTACGTACTTCATTTACTAATCCACCAATTATTGGTCTTTGTTCTTTTGGAAGATTCCCCATTTCCTTTAATAAACTTGAAAGTTCACTCTTTTTTCCTAAATATTTTATCTTTATATCATTTAATTCTCTAGAATTTTCTACTTTTTCTAAATCTTCCTTTGCTTGAATCTTAATTTTAGCAATTTTCTCTTCCACCTGTTCTCATCCCTTCTATTAAGTTATTTAATCTCTTCGATTAAGTTTTCAATATCTAAATTTCTTTGTTCTCCTGTTTCCATGTTTTTCAAAGTTACAGTATTTGTTTTTACTTCTTCTTCTCCTATTACTGCAACATATGGTATATGTAATTTATCTGCATATTTAAATTTGGCTTTTAATTTTTTATCTTCTAAAAACGTTTCAGTATTAATTCCATTATCTCTTAGCTTGTTTGCAATATCTAAAGCATAGCTTATCTCATTCTTGCTCATAGAAACTATTAATACTTTTGAAATTGATTTATTTTCGTTTTCTAATATATTTTCTTTATCTATTTGATAAAAGAATCTTGAAAGCCCAATAGATATTCCAACTCCTGGGAGTTTTTTATCTGTATAATACTCTGCTAGATTTTCGTATCTTCCTCCTGAACATACGCTTCCAAGTTTTCTATAATCGTCTAAAAATGTTTCATAAACTGTTCCTGTGTAATAGTCAAGTCCTCTTGCGATACTTAAATTTACCTCAAAATTTTTTTCAGGTACTTTGTACATTCTTATTTGATTTATAACTGCTTCTAGTTCGCTTACACCGGTATTAAATACTTCATTATCTATATTTAGCTTTTTTAATGCTTCTAACTTTTCATCAGATGTTCCTGATATTTCTAAAAATTTTACTATAGTATCTATTTGTTTTTCGTCTAAGCCTAATTTCTCAAGTTCAAATATAACTTTGTCTTTTCCAATTTTTTCTATTTTATCTATTATTCTAAGTATATCTACAGATTTTTCATTCAATCCTAGATGTTCAAACATTCCGTTAAATATTTTTCTATTATTTATATATATTGTAAAGTTTTCAAAGCCTAGATTTTTAAATGTTGTATATATTACACTTGGAATTTCTGCATCATACATTATGCTTAAAGTACCGTCTCCAATTATATCAATATCGCATTGATAAAACTCACGATATCTTCCAGCTTGTGCTTTTTCCCCTCTATACACTTTGCCAATTTGATATCTTTTAAATGGAAAGCTAAGTTCTCCATAATATTCTGCCACATATTTTGCAAGAGGTACTGTTAAATCAAATCTAAGTGCTAAATCACTATCTCCTTTATTAAACCTATACACTTGTTTTTCAGTTTCTCCCCCAGCTTTTGCAAGTAAAACTTCTGCATTTTCTATTATCGGAGTATCAAGAGGTAAAAAACCAAATTTTTCATAAGATTTTTGTATTTTTTCTTTTATCTCATTAAATCGTATTTGGTCGTTTGGTAATAATTCCATAAATCCTGGTAATGTTTTTGGTTCTACTTTTATGTTTGACATATTTGCTTCATCCCTTTCTCAGTGATGTATTTTAAGTTACAATAATATAGCAAATATTATATATTAAAATTCTTAAAAATACAAGCAAAATAAGGTAAATCACAATTATTTTTTTATTAGCTTAGTTTTAAATGCTCAATCTTCAAAATTTAAAAAGGCAGGTATCTTACCCACCTTTTTGTATTTCTTATTTACAATACTTATCATAAATCCTTCTTAGATTTTTCTTAGAAATAACCTTATCTATTCCTTCTATACTTACATCTGTAAATACTTCTGTAACAAATTCTCTCATCTTTTCATTTATTATTGGTTTGTCTTTTTCTTTTTCATTCCAATATTTAAGTTCAAATTCCTTTGTCCAATTTTTTCCTTGATAAACCATTCCAGCAGCCAATTTATCGCAAATCATTTCCACACTGTATTTAAATGGAATTATTGGTGGTTCTTTTGCATCTATATCATACCAATATTCAAAATGGTGTTTATTTCTTCCCTTGTGATGAAGCCATGCTTCTGAATACCCTTTTTCCTCACGTGCTACTGGTATTGGGCTTCTTTTTCCTCCTTGATAATATTTTACAGATTCAGAAAATTCTGTATAAGAATACTTTGATAAATCATGAAGTAAACCTCTAATTGGTATTCCTGCTTTTACTGTAAGTTTAAAAACTTCCCATTTATGCTTTGTAATTGTTTTAAAATGTCCTATAATATTTCTTATTTTCACACTATCACATCCTTAAATTTTTCTAATAACTCTTTCCAAGCTTTTTGTCTATGTGTTACTTCCATTTCCTCTTCTGTTAAATCATTCATTACTCTGTCAAATCCCTTTGGAATAAATACTGGTCCATAAGTTAATTTACCCATAGTACCTTTTTCTTTTGCAATTTTTCCGTTCTGTTATTCCTTTGCAAACTATTTCTTCTCCATTAGGTAGTATCGCTGTTAACACGCATACAAATTGTGCAGTTCTTTTGCTCTCTTCTATATCTTTCATTTCATTTAATAATTTATTTAATGTTACCTCTTGTGGAGCGTGATCTCCTGCATATCTTGCGGAATGTACCCCCGGTCTTCCGGTTTAATGCATCAACCATAAGTCCTGCATCGTCTGCAACAATTATTCCTTTTATATTATTTTTTTTGCAGAATTCTTTTACTGCTTTTGCTTTTATTAAAGAATTTTCCTCGAATGTTTCTCCATTTTCATCGATTTCTTCATTAAATCCTATATCTTTTAATATTACTATTTGTATATCATAATTATGATAATTAAAAAACTCTTCTACTTGTTCTTTCTTAGCGTTATTCGTTGTAGCATATATTATCTTCATTTACTTTGCCTCCGATTTCATACTTTTTAATAAATTTTAGCATACTAAATCTCTTTTTTCAATATTTAAAATTGACTTTGGAGTATTTATATATTAGAATATTAATATAATTTTAATTAAGGGGTGATTTCTTTGAAAAAATATTTAAAAATTACTTTACTATTAACTGTTTTTTTAATATTTATATATTCTATTTCTTCTTTTGCTGTCTCATCTAAAGTTTCTTCTAAATTAAAAGATTTTGATGTAAATGATATTAATTTAAACAGTGTTGATAAAAGTAAAATTGACGATTTAAAAGAAGTTCTCGAAGATATAGATATAAATAGTCTTAATTCTACTGCAATAGTTAATAATATCGATAAGTCTGAAATAGCTTCTGGAAACTTCAATTCAATTAATACTGACGAAATAGATATTGATGAAGCAATTGACATATATGATAAGCTCTCAGAAGTTATATCAAATGAAGAAATTGCTGATTTGATAAAAGATAATTCAAAGCTTCTGACTGAGGCTGGTATAAGTAAAGAGGCTTTATCTGCTTCTGAAACAGTTCTAAGGACATTTGACTCTGATGCAGTTATTGATATTGTTCAAAATGATTTGGATTTAGATAAAATTATTGATATGTATAAAAATGGAGCTTCTTTAAGTGAGATAATTTCTTCTGTACTTTCAGAAACTTCTTTAGAAACTAAATTAAGTATTGTTTCTAAACTATTATTTTCGAATTTATACATACGAATTGCAATAGTTATTCTAATTTTTGTTGCTATTTATTCAATATTTATAACTAGTATTTTATTTAGCAAAGCTGGAATGTCAAGATTTGGTGCAATTATTCCAATTTATAGAGATGTACTACATTTAAAATTATGTGGTCTTTCTCCTTGGCTATTACTTCTTATATTTATACCTGTTCTTGGCTGGCTTATGTTAATAGCCGTTGCAATTATTGGTAGGTTTGAGCTTTCAAAAAGATTCGGACATGGCTTTTTATTCGGTCTTGGTCTTTTGTTCCTTCCAATAATATTTAGAACTGTAATTGCTTTTTCAAATGATGAATATATTGAAGAATTATATGAAGATGATGAAGAATAAAGATTAAAAATAAAGTATTATGTAGATTTTTCTACATAATACTTTATTTTTTCCAAAATTTATAGTATAATTAATATGAATGCTATTGAAAGGAGAATTTTTAATATGTGGTATATATGGTTAATTGCAGCAGGAGTTTTCTTTATAGCAGAAATCGCAACCGTAGGTTTTATGATTTTCTGGCTTGGAATTGCAGCACTTGTTACTTGCGTAGTTAGTTTATTTACAGCAAATTTAGTTATTCAAATGGCTGTTTTTGTTATTCTTTCTGCTGTGCTTCTATTTTTTACAAGACCTCTTATTGATAAATTTGTTAATAAAAAAGAACCAGAACTATTAACTAATGCATTTTCAATAATAGGTAAAGAAGCTACTGTTACCAAATCATTTGATGAAGTTTCAAAGCTAGGTCAAATTCAAGTAGGTTCTGAAATATGGACTGCAACTTCAAAAGATGAAGAACTTCTAAAAGAAGGCGATGTAGTAAAAATAGAAGATATCGATGGTGTTAAAGCTATCGTTACAAAATTATAGTTTTTAATGTTTATTTATATAATATAAAAGGAGGAAATTTTATGTGGTTTTTAATAGTATTTCTTGTAATTATTTTAATAATTGCATTCAAATCCATTAAAATCGTTAAACAAGCTGAGGTTTACATTATTGAAAGATTAGGAAAATATCATAAAATTGCTGATGCAGGTCTTACAATTATTATTCCTTTCTTCGATCATGTTCGTTCTGTTGTTAGTTTAAAACAACAAACAATGGATATTCCACCTCAAGGAGTTATTACAAAAGATAATGTTACAATTACAATAGATACTGTAGTTTTCTACAAAATTACAGATCCAGCAAAAGCTGTTTATGAAATTCAATCTTTAAGAAAGGGTATTGAATATTTAGCAATTACAACAATTCGTGATATAGTTGGTAAAATGGACTTAGACCAAACATTCAGTTCAAGAGACATGATTAATGATCAATTAAGACTTATTCTTGACGAAGCAACTGACCAATGGGGTTGTAAGGTAGACAGAGTTGAAATTAAAGATATCACACCACCTGCTGATATTAGAGATGCAATGGAAAAGCAAATGAACGCTGAGAGAAATAAGAGAGCTGCTATTCTTCAAGCTGAAGGTGAAAGACAATCTGCAATAACTATTGCTGAAGGTCAAAAAGAAGCCTCTATACTTGCAGCAGAAGCTGATAGAGAAGCAAAAATCAGACGTGCAGCCGGTGAAGCTGAAGCAATCAAAAAAGTTGCCGAAGCTAAAGCCCAAGAAGTTGAAATGGTATATGCTGCTATCAAAAAATCTGCTCCTGATGACAAATTAGTTCAACTAAAATCTTTAGAAGCTTTAAAGGAAATTGCTGACGGTAATGCAAATAAAGTATTCATACCTTTTGAAGCAACTGCAGCTTTATCTGGACTTGGTGCGGCATCAGAAGTACTTAAAGAAGCAAAAGAAGGTAAAGCTTCAAAATAAGCTTAAATACAATAAAAAATGTTCACTTTTAAATAAGTGAACATTTTTATTGTATTTTTCTTTTTTAAATATATATTTCTAAGTAAGATATTATTAAATATGCTACATAATAAATCGCTTGAATAATTATAAATGTTTTTAAGAATTTTGTATTATCTTCCTCTCCAAATAATGCTTTAATAGCAAAATATGTAAATACTGTGCTTATTACTGTACAGAACATTGAAAATGGAGTTAATAACTTTGATATACTCATGCTTATCAATAATAATAAACCTAATATGTCTGCTACTATTACTGGAATTTGTGCTGCTGTAATTGATGTTAGTATTGTCATAAAAGATTTTTTGTTTTTCTTATTCATTGCAAATACTATGATTGCCATAACAATTATTCCAACTATAGGCCCTATCATTGTTTTTATTAATGATAAGAAATGGTTTGTAAATCTATATGCAAAAAAGCTATCTAGTGATGAGTAACTTGATAAATCAAGTATTGCATTTACTATTAACCAAACTACTGCAAGTACAACTGCATATTTAAAGTCTTTGTTATCTTTGTCATTTGCAATTTCTTTTAGTCTTGTTAGTGGATTTTTAATCATTTCTGTAATAAATCCTGTTGTTGCTTTAGCATCTTTTTTAATGTCTACATTTTTTATTGTTTCTTTTACTTCTTTCGCAGTTTTAACAGTTTCTTCTTTAATTTCTTCTTTATTTACTGCTGTTTCTTTGTTTTCATTCTCTTCCATTGAAATTCCTCCTTTTATTAATTTATATAACGATTATAGCATAATTATTACAGTTTGTCATTCTTTTTTTAAAAAAGAAAAAAGTTGCCAATAAGAGCCGTCCCCCATTGACAACTTTGATTTACAATTATTGAATACCATATTTTTTTCTAAATTTATCTGCTCTACCACCTGTTGTATTTTGTTTTAAATTACCTGTCCAATATGGATGACATTTTGAGCAAATATCAACATTCATAGATTTCTTTGTTGATTTTGTTGTTAATACATTTCCACATGCACATGTTATTGTTGCATCTGTAAAATTTGGATGTAAACCTTCTTTCATTATGCATTTCACCTCTTTCTTATTATCTTATCTATAGAAATTAATTTTCTTCTTTTTCTTGTTCTGAAACGTATTGTGCTGATTGAGTTAACTGTTCTAGATAAGGTATTTTTGATACTATTTTTGTCACTATATTAAATAGACAAGCAATTATTATTATTAGCATTCCTATCTTTTTCCAATATTTTGCAAACATAGCCTACCCCTCCTAGAAAATATTCTTTAATTACCGTATTATTTATTATACATTCTTTTTATTCATTTGTCAATGTATATCGCAACTTTTATAACAATTTTAATTAAAGCCATTTGGGATGTCGAATGATTTTTGTTGTCTTGAAAAACTACATCTATCTTTGGAGATAAAAGTTTGTTTTCTTCCATATTTACACTCTTTCCTTTCTGTTGTCAATGAGGACGGTTCTATTTGACAACCTTGTATTATTAATAAAATCCGGTCGTTTAGGACGCATCTAAAATGACCGGAAATTTTTATATTTGTATTCACAGTTGTCAGCCTAACCGTCCCCATTGACAACATCGCAGTTTTTAAGAAGAAATGCTATTTATTTTGCTTTTTAAAAGCGAAAAACTTACTTATGAAAAAGTTTAAAATTACAACAATTATTGTTATTACAAGTTTACTAATAATTTCATGAATGTTCATTATATTAAATAATAAGTAAAATCCAAACATTTCCACAAACATTGTAAATACTCTACCAAGTATAAATTTATAAAATTCTTTTAATTTTTCTTTAAATGTTTCTGCTTTAGAATTAAATACTATCTTTCTATTTGTAAAATAAGCAAATAATACTGCCATAATAATCGCAATAAAATTTGCCAAATTTTCTTCCACACCTATTTTAGTTAAGATATAAAATGTTGTAAAATTTACAAGTGTACTTAATATTCCAAAAATTGTATAAAATATTACTTCTCTATTTAGTACTTTTTTTGCTATATTTTTTAATGTATTCATAATTCCCCCAAAAAAACAAAAAAATGGCAGGGGTACTAGGATTCGAACCCAGACTTGTGGTTTTGGAGACCATCGTGCTAACCGTTGACACTATACCCCTACGTTAAATACTAATATATATTAGCATATATAATTAAAATATGCAAGCGAAATTTAAAATATATTTGGTGGTGGAGATGAGGAGAGTTGAACTCCTGTCCAATAACATTTCCATATAAACTTCTCCGAGTGCAGTTTATTAATGGATATTCCCAAAAATTCAAGTTAATAAACAAACTTCAAATTTTTAGTAGTTTCTAAATTACCCACTATTTTCGAAACATAAAATAGCTTTGTTACCTACTTGATTTGCACCTTATCCAAAACAGTAGGGATTTTGGTAAGATGTGCCGCCAATCTTAGGCAGCTACTGCTAATTCTCTATTATCAGCGTTTATTTTAGTTTTCGCCTTTTTTAGGTGGCCAGACGATTCCACCACTCGCTATTTATATTTCTATGTTACTGTCGAAACCAAATACATCCCCAAGTAATATATAATTATACACTATTTTAAGAATAGTTGCAATAGTTTGAGATAAAAAAATGTTTATGAAATTATTTAAAAAATATTGACAAAAGCTCATAAAAATAGTACAATAATAAATGCACTGACTAAGGGAGCGTTTATTACGTATGGTGGATGTAGCGTAGTTGGTTAACGCGCCAGTTTGTGGCACTGGAGACCGTGGGTTCGAGTCCCATCTTCCACCCCAGTTTAATTTAATATATTGGGCTGTAGCCAAGCGGTAAGGCACCAGACTTTGACTCTGGCATGCGCTAGTTCGAATCTAGCCAGCCCAGCCAAAATTAAAAGGCTTTCGTTTTTTGAAAGTCTTTTTTGTTTTAATGTAATTGCACAAAAATAAAAACGATATGTTAAAAATTACATATCGTCTTCATTTTCATTATTCTCTTTTTCATCATCTTCTTGACATTCTTCATCAAATTCATGCTCACATGAACACCCGCCGTTTTCATTCCAATCTAATTCTATAATGTTATCACATTCTGGGCATCTCACTTCATGCTTAAAACCATTTGAAAAATCTTCAACAAATTCTGTATTGCAATATGGACATAAAATTTCAAAATCATTATCTTCTGAAATATTCTCTGACATACGCATGTCTCTTTCTAAGCTTTTTACTACTATTTCCATATTTTCAACTCTTCTAGTTAGTCTCTTTTCTCTTTCTAATAAGACATTTAATCTTCCAAGATGGGTTTCTACAACTTTGTCGAGTTCATCTAAAAATAATAAAGAAATATTGTATATTTGAGATTTTATATATTCTAAATCATCTTTATTCTTTATATTTTTCTCAATATCTTCTACAATCTCATTAAGTCTTTTTTTAATATTTGGCATTATTCAAAACTCCTTAAACTCTTTCCATATACTCGCCAGTTCTTGTATCTATTTTAATAATGTCTCCAATTTCTATGAATAATGGTACACTTATTTCTAAACCATTTTCTAATTTTGCAGGTTTTCCTGATGTAGTTGTTGTATTTCCACTGAAACCTGGCTCTGTATATGTAACTTCTAATTCCACAAACATTGGTGGTTCTACTGCGAATACTTTGCCTTTAAAAGATAACATTTTCACATTCATATTTTCTTTTATGTATTTTAGGCTATCTCCTAATTGTTCTTTATTAAGTGGTATTTGCTCATAAGTTTCATTATCCATGAAATAGTATAAGCCTCCATCTTCATATAAGTATTGCATTTCCTTTTTTTCGATTTCAGCACCTTGTAATTTTTCAGAAGGGTTAAATGTTCTTTCTAACACTGCTCCTGTTATTACATTTTTTATTTTTGTTCTTACAAATGCTGCTCCCTTTCCTGGTTTTACATGTTGGAATTCAACTACTCTAAATACTTGATTATCTAATTCAAATGTTGTTCCATTTCTTAAATCTCCTGCCATATATACTTCTGCCATTTGTTTTCCTCCATTCTATTTTTTATGATTTATTAATATTATAAATAATTCTAATATATTTTATACCATTTTTCTTATAAAATCAATACCTACAGCCCATTTTGGAAAATTTTATATTATTTATTATATCTTTTTTTCAAAAAAGTATGTATTTATTGTAATTTTTATGTTAAAATATATTCATTAATTTTTATATGCCAATATAGCTCAGTTGGTAGAGCAACGGATTCGTAACCCGTAGGTCAGCAGTTCGATTCTGCTTATTGGCTCCAGATTATAACAACTTACGAACTATAAGGTTTGTAGGTTGTTTTTATTATGCTTTTTCTTTATTACAACAATAATATATTTAATAATTAATTAGAAATTAAAGTACTCTTAAATAAAAAAGATACATAAATTTAAACAAATTCCTTGACAGTTGTAAACAAGTGTTTTATACTATTAATAATCTAATATAAGGATGTGAACTTATGGAAGAAAACAAATTATCAATTCAAAATGAAGTATCTAATGAAAATATAAAAAGTTTAATATATACTATAAGAGGAAAACAAGTAATGCTAGATAGTGATGTAGCAATGTTGTATAATTATGAAACTAAAAAAGTAAATCAGGCAGTTAAAAGAAATATAGATAGATTTCCAGAAAGATTT